>USOK01000098.1 GCA_900556295.1 uncultured bacterium
AAAATCTAGCGTCCAGCGTAGATTTTCGTCTTATTCAGAATCTATCAATGTTGATATAAGTAATACAAATATCGTTGCCTGAACAATATTATCTCCATAATAATTTTCGGGTTCAAAATATTTTTAAAAAGGCTTTCTTAAACTCTTATATTTTCCCATTGTCAATTTTTTCGATTAGCTCGTTATAAGCTGGATTTGAGGAGTTCTTTGCATAACGAGAAAGACGACGTTTTGCAATCGTTTTCAAAATTTCTTTCTTATCCGGATTTCCTTCTTTCACAAAGAACAACATTGCCTGTTTGCGATGCTCGAATAAATCTTCTTCTGATTGACGTGCCAAAACATCTCCAAATGTTTCAGGACGAGTTTTTCTATCCCATTCATAGAATGGTTTCCCAATAAAGCAAAATGTTTTTGCATAAGACAAAATGCATGGAGTCCAAGAAACATCTTCATATTTCAAAATACCGAGCGGATGATCTTTAACCATAGATGCCTTATACAACTTGTTCCAAATCGCACAATTGTAGTACCCCGGAGTGTACATTATTTCAAAATATTTGTCGATATCATGCGGAATATCTTCCATAAACGGTAATTTGCAGTGCACCGTATAACCGTTATCGGTAATCCTGTACAAAGGTGCAATAGCTACATCACAGGCGTTTTTCTCAATAGAACTATACAACTTACTAATCATATCAGGTCTAATTATGTCATCATTATCCATAAACGCAATATATTTTCCGTTTGCATTGCTGATACCAACATTTCTAGTATCTGCGACTCCACCGTTTTCTTTGACCAGCGAAACAACATTCGGATAATTTTTTGCATACCAATCGATAATTTTTTGTGTACCATCTGTGCTTCCATCATTTACAATAATAACTTCAAGGTTCGCAAAATCTGAAGCCAAAGCACTGTCAATGCTTCTTGCGATATAATCTTCCGCATTATAAGCAGGAATTATTAGCGAAACATCTGGGTTTTCGTATTTACGTAAACTCAATGATACAGGTTTAGATTCTCCGATTATAACTCGACCGTCGCAAGTGTTTACAAACGCTTTTACAATAAATTTCAAACTGCTTTTGTAATCACATAGCGGTAAATAATGCCTTAAACCGTCATTTGTTTCAAATATTGGTTTACTTCCATTTTGCGTATAAACCAAAAATCCATCAGCATCACCGTCAAAATTCCAAGACAAAAACAAATTGTAATTGTAGGATTTGTATATCGTAACAGATTCAAACCTATTACGATTTACCTCAACAACACCAGATGATGCCAAAAACTTACGTTTACCGTCTTCATCTTTTTTAAACGGTTTAATCTTAAATTCGTCATCGTCTTTAGCTTCCGCAGTAATAAATCCTGCATCAGAATTTTTACACCCGTTAAATCCGATTTCAGGTTCGTCTTTGTATAGTCTATAACCTTGTGCATCAGGCGTTTTGCTGTAGAAAAATTTTACCTCGTTATCATTTTCATGCCTGTAAACCACGTCAATTTCGTCAAATTTAAACTTATGCCTGCGAGACTCCGCAACAACAACTCCATCTTTTACTGCTTGAACAAAACATTCATTAGCCCCATAAGGAACAAGCGAAAACCTTATAGAATTTGTATCGTAAACTTTTGCACATTCATAATAAATTCCATCGCGTTTACAAAAAACTCTGTAATAATCTACTTTTACATTTTGCCATGAAACAATAATTTTTGTATCTTTTATTTCTACGTTCAAATCCATATTCTTCACCTTTTTGGTATATTATAGCAGAAATTTTGTAAACTAAAATAGTATTTTTATATTATAATAAAATCACGGAGGGAAATTATGAAAAAATTTGTTTTGGTTTTAATGCTTTTAGCTTTGGCTACACCTGTTTTAGCAGAAGAGGTTAACTTAACCCCGAAAAATTCTTTTTCTGGTTTTAACAATAATGGAATTCGTTCTAAATACCCTCAATTAAAAAAGACTGTTTCTGCATCAGATATTATTGAAGAACGTAACGACAACAGTATTATGGCGCCAAAATCAGTTCGAGAAATGGGAGTTTCAAGCCCGATGAGCAACGGAAGGACGCCAATGACTTACGACCAATTCCCAAAAAATTACGATAGTTCAAACAGCATGATGCTTATGCAAGGCGGAATGCAGAATATGTTTATGGGCTACTAGACGAATGTCTTAACCGTTTTAAGCCTACACCGTTCTAGTTCTGTTTTTGCCTTTTGGAAGTTTTTTGTTTGAATAGTAAGGAATTTTTACCGGAGCAGACTCAAACACCGGAATTGAGCGTTGAATTTCCGGAGCTGACGGAATTGAATAATATGGAACAATTACCATGGAATCACCGTCATAGCGAATTTTATAGTTCATTGTATCTGCTGATACGGGAGTCAGCATCCCAAATATACACATAATACCTATTAAAATTGAAACTTTTTTCATAATACACACCTTTTTATAACTACCTTGCAAAAACTTTTACCTAAGAAAATGGTCTGCCAACATTCTGATGAGGTGGCTGAACATTATCTCCTCCAAAGTTTGGTTTGGGAATTGGCCAGAATGGAGTGAAAACCGTAGACGTTCCGCCTCTTTTGTTAATATTTCTCCTATTATACTTTGAACAACATTGATAATACGGATAATACCGATTACGTTTATAGTTACAATCACAATCACAACCGGAGTTTACAGAAACTTTTTGAGTAGTGTTTTGACTGCTGTAATTATTAGAAGTTGGTTTTGAATTTGGGTAGTAATGAATTGTCGAATTTACACCCGTTCTCGGCTGGTACTTTAGTGTTGTTTTAGCCATAACTGGAGAAAACATCGAGATTACTAACATTATTAAAACTAAAATTGAGATTTTTTTCATTTACACATACCGCTAATTTTGCTATAGTAAAATTATGATTATTTTTGGCGAAAAACTTTTTACGAACCCTATAAAAACAATTACTGCTTTTAATTTTGACGAACTAAAATTCGCTTTCGCCGAAATCGAGGAATTAAAAAAACAATTCTACATAGTCGGTTATATCCGCTACAATGCTTTTACCAAACAAAGTTCCAATTTCCCACTTTTGTATTTTGAAGTTTTTAAATCCTATAACATATATAAAACACAAAACACAAAAAAATTGCTACTAAACCCAATTCCATGTGTAAATTTTTGTGAATATTCAAATGCTATTAAAAAAATCAAACAAGAAATTGCAAGTGGAAATACTTACGAAGTCAACTATACATACGATTTTGATGTAAAATTTGACGGCAATGAACTTGAGCTATTTGATTTTTTGCTAAGTAAACAAAAAACACCTTACAATTTTTATATCAAGAATGAATTTGATACAGTTTTGTCATTTTCACCAGAATTGTTTTTTACATTAAAAAACAACCACATTTTAACAAAACCAATGAAAGGCACTATCAAGCGAGGACAAAACGAAAAAGAAGATTTTGAGCTTAAAAACTTTCTACAAAATGATGAAAAAAATCGTGCTGAAAATGTTATGATTGTTGATCTTTTACGCAACGATCTCGGAAGAATTGCCAAAACCGGTACAGTAAAAGTAACTAAACTTTTTGAAATAGAAACACACAAAACTCTTCACCAAATGACTTCACAAATAGAAGCTGACTTGCAAGAAAATACGACACTTTTTAACATATTCAATGCAATTTTCCCTTGCGGCTCAATTACCGGAGCACCAAAAATCAGTACGATGAAAGTTATTGCAGATGTTGAAAAAGGCGAAAGAAACATCTATTGCGGAGCTATCGGAATGGTTTCACCAGAAGAAACCTTGTTTAGTGTGCCTATTAGGATTTTACAAAAACATAGGGGACAAACAAATTTCAAATACCGAGTTGGAGGGGCAATTGTTTGGGATTCAGAAACACAAAACGAGTGGGAAGAAACATTAACTAAAACAAAATTCTTAAATGACGAATTTCAAATAATTGAAACAATAAAAGTTGAAAACGGGAAACTCCTATTCGAAAATGAACATTTCGCTAGAATGAAAGAATGCGCCAAACACTTCGGATTTAAATTTTCTCAACCAAAATTCGGAGAAATAAAAGACGGAATATTTCGTGTACTTTTGAACAAAAACGGCAAAATCAAAACAGAATTAAAAGAAATATCTTCAACCTATACAACTAGAAAAATAACTATTTCTCCAATAATTCAAAGTAGCAAAAATGAATTTTTATATTACAAAACGACATACCGCCCTTGGTTTTTTGATTCTTTTCAAAAAATTAGAGATGGTAAAATTTTTGATGAAATTTTCTTCAACGAAAAAGAAGAACTAACAGAAGGAGCAAGAAGCAATATTATTTTACAAATTAAAGGGAAATTGTATACTCCGCCTATAAATTGTGGATTGCTAAACGGAATTTACAGACAAAAACTGCTCAATGAAGGGAAATGTACAGAAAAAATCTTGTATAAAACAGATTTGTTATCTGCAGAAAAAATCTTTTGTATAAACTCAGTCAGAGGAATTGTTGAGGTGGAATTATGATTTTGATAGATAATTATGATTCTTTTACATACAACATTGTACAATATTTACAAGAACTTGGAATTAAACCGCAAATTTTTGAAAACGACAAAATTACAATTGCTGAGCTAAAAAAAATCAATTTTAAAAGTATAATCCTTTCTCCCGGAGCTGGCAATCCAGACTCTGCAGGAATTTCAATGGACGTTATAAAAGAATTCCACAGTAGCAAAAAAATCTTAGGAATATGTCTCGGACATCAATGCATAGCCCAATTTTTTGGTGCAAAAGTAATTAAATCCCCAAAACCAACCCACGGCAAAACATCTAAAATAAAAATCATCAACCAATCAAAATTATTCAACAACTTACCGAGAGAATTCAACGTAACAAGGTATCATTCCTTGGAAGTTCGAGAAACTTCGCTCCCTCAATCCTTGAAAATAACGGCAATTACGCTAGACAAAACAATTATGGCAATTGAACACAAAACCTTGCCAATCTATGGCGTACAATTCCATCCTGAAGCGATTCTAACTCAATTCGGACACGAATTGTTGAAAAATTTTATTGAACTCTGATATAAACCTAATTCGTCGGCAGAGCAATGCCGACCTACAATTGGTTGTAGTTTTTCTCCTTATTAGATTTTTTATTCTTCATCAATGAAAAACTTAATCATTTTATATATTTTTTCAAGCTTTAAATTGTCTGATTTTACGTTATCCAAACAAGCATAGATATTTTCTAACAACTCTTTTGGAGATTTAATATGTTCATTTGCAAAAAGTTCTTCCGTTGTAATATCTAGTGATTTCAATATTTTTTCAAGAGTTTCTGCTTTCGGGAAATTTTGTCCAAGCTCAATATTACTAAGATTTCTCGACGAAATATCAATTAGCTCTGCTAATTGTTCTTGCGTAAGCCCTCTTTTTTTTCGCACTCTTTTTATTTTTTCACCTAACTCTTGTTTTAAATTCATAAAACTCCTTATATTACATCATGTTTTTATATAAATTCACCCTGTAATTTCATAATATATTAATTTTTATGAAGCTTAAATGTCGCTCCATTTCTATATTTTCATATTTTTCTATGTATTACATTGTATTTTCAAGCAATTTCTATTTGGGAATTGTTTTTATAAAAGAGTAAGGGAAATCGATTTTCAAAACAGATGATAAAAAATTAAGGAAAAGGGGAAAATTATGGCATTATTTAACACAGCAACGAAAATTCTTATGAGCAGACCAAACGCAACATCAGTTGTAAAAAGATTAGCAACAGGTACTGAAATCAAATATTTGAAAGATGGTGCAAACGGATTTAAAAAAGTAATTACAAAACCAAACGAAACACAGGTTACGTCACATTTATATCAAGATGGCTCAGTTTCTGGAATACAAATTTTAAACAACAGGGGAAAAATTTCATACTCATTTGGGGCACAAAATTATGACAAAGTAGTCAAAGTTGCTCCGAAAATTGGAGGAGAATTTACACTCCTCGGTCACAAAGGAAAAACTAACAGCATATTATACAGCAACATGTCCGGCACATACCAAGCAAACAATAAATATTTAGGAATGTTCAATCAAGCAATCGATTATATAAAAAGGAAATCAAACCAGTATTTATTTAACTTTGCAAAATTGAATAATAGAATTTAACTCATATAAACTTAAATCCGCTATAC
>USOK01000099.1 GCA_900556295.1 uncultured bacterium
ATTTGTTTAATTTCTTTTGAATTTTTTCATTATCCTCATGTTCGGTTTTTAACTTGGCAATATATTGACGTGTCATGGCAAGAATTTCTTCTTCTGTCAAAATCGGTTGACCACCAAGCAAAACTTCATCCGGTTCATCTTCTTCAATATATTTTTTTAGTTTTTCTTTAGGGTCTTCTTTTTGTCGTCTACCGTTACTGTCAGATGATGTGGAAGATGAAATTACTCTGTTACCAAAAGGATTATTCACGTTATTAAACATATAAAATACCTCATTTTCTATTCCTAACGGCAAATTTGTAAAATTCTTTAATTTATTCATACAACTGAATGAGAAAATAACCTTATTTAATTAGTATTAACATTGATAGACTCCGGATCGTAGTCTGGAGTGACAGTTTCGGTTTAGTTGTTTCGTTAAATAGTAACAATTCTCGTCATTCTGAAAAGACAGAAAATCTAGCGTTCAGCGTAGATTTTCGTCTTATTCAGAATCTGTCAATGTTGATTAAAATTAAAGTTTCTTTGTTGGGGTAGTAACCCCAACCTACCATAACTATTCATCACTCACTAATGATACGGTCTTTTCACTTCTCACGTTTCACTTTTCACTTATTATCTTATTCACTTTTATAAGACCTTGTGCCTTAGTATCCTGGTAACTTAGTAACCTTTATGACATATCTTTGTATCTATACAACTTAGTTGCCTCTTGACAAAAAATTCCTTTTAATATAAAGTTAGTCTAGACTAACAATAAGGAAAGAACATGAAACTTGCTACTATTGCCAAATATGTAGATCAACCGATGATTTTGAATAAGTTGGATAATAAAATGCCAAAATTGCTTATTTTGGCGGGCGGCACATTAGGAGTTGCGGATTCTATTAAGACTGCTAAAAAAGATAAAAAAAATGCCAAGAAGAAACTTGTACAAAATGCTATTATTATTTCAAGTACAATTGGAGCATCTTTACTCGGTACAAGAGGATTTAAAATCGGCAATAAAAAAGTTTTTAACGGATTAATGGAGAGAGTTGATTTTTCCAAACTTCAAAAAATGCAAACTAAGGCTGTTGACAAATTTTTTGACAAAGTTCAGGTTTCTGATAAAGAGGTTTTGAACGCTTTGAACACAGCTAAAGTTAAAGAATTATCTCCAAAACAAATAGATATACTAACAAACAAACTTCCTGAATCTCCTGCGAAAGAAGAGCTTTTTAGTGTGATTTTGCCTAAAAAGAAAAATTTAAATTCAAAGGAGATTTTTTCTGAAATTAAACGCCTTTCTCTTTTAGGTTTAGTACCTGTTGTAGGCGGAGTTGGAGGTGGAATTATAGCAGATAGACTTACTAATCCAAGCAAAAACGAAAAATCCTCAACTTCTGCTAAAAAACGTATTGCTAACAAAGTTAAAGAGGGATTATATCAATATCTTGCAAATATTTTTCTATGTAACGTAGGTGCAGGAACAGCTTTGTTTATTTCTGAACGACTTAAAAAGGCTAAAAAAATTAACCCATTAACGCCGATGAAAAAGTTGGTGGTAATTTTATCAGGGATTACGGCTACCGGAATTATTGGAGGAAGTTATATAGCAAATTACGTGAGCAAAAAGTGTATAGATCCACTATTTGGAGAAGCTAAAAACAAAAAGTTGTATAGTGAACGCAAGCCGGAAGCTCTTGATATAGCTTTACATGCGGATGATATTGCAACTGCAGGAATTCTATCAGGATTTAAATGGATTGAGCCGGCATTGCCATTTATGTACTTTGTTTCTGGCTATCGTGCCGGAATAGGTTACAGAAACGGTAAAAAGGACAATGAACAAGATAAAAAAGTTCAAGTTTCCTAACCTATGCATAAATAACAATATTAAAAAGTTTTCTACACACCTTCTTATACAAAAGAGCCTCTGTTTTAAACAGGGGTTCAGTTTTTTATAAAGAGATTTTCAAATATTAGCAAACAAAATATAAATCTTGCAATTTGTTTTTTTATAATTTATAATCCTCTTTATGATAGAAAGAGCTGAAAAAGAATTAAGAAAATTATTAGATGGAAATAAAAATTTTGTAAACGGAACGCCGACTACAAAAAATATGTCGTTGGAAACATTGAAAAAATATGCGTTCCACCAAGAACCTTATGCCTGCGTGCTTACCTGTTCGGACTCCAGAGTTGTTCCGGAAATCATTTTTGATTGCGGAATTGGAGAACTTTTTGTGGTAAGAGTTGCGGGAATGACAACAGGACCGAATGTTATTGAAAGCGTTGAATATGCGGTAAAAAAACTTGAAGTTCCGCTCGTAATCCTCTTAGGACATGATGATTGCGGAGTTATGAAGTTTGCAAAAGAACATTATCCGGAACCAATGAAAGATTTTTCATCTATTTTGAAATGTGTATATCCTGTTTTGAACCATAAAGAAGATATAACTTGCCACAACTTTTTTGCACAAGAACATACAAGATGGGTAGAAGACTATTTAATGAAGCACTCCGTGATTATCAACGAAGCTGTAAAATCAGGGAAATCAAATATTGTTAATTGCCACTTTGACCACTCAACAGGGCTTGTTAGTGTTATTTAATCCCCTTTCCCATTAATTGCAAAATAAACCTCTTTAAGGCGTTTTTTGCTTATGTGGGTGTAAAGCTGGGTTGTTGATACGTCACTGTGACCCAATAGCTCTTGTACAACTCTCAAATCTGCACCGTTTTCAAGCAAATGAGTTGCAAATGTGTGCCGAAGTGTATGTGGAGAAATCGCTTTGTGCAATTTTTTGCCTTGTTCATGAATAAATGTATAAACTTCCTGACGCGTAACCTGTTTCCCTTTTTCATTAATCAAAAGTTGTTTTGACTGCAAATTGTATTTTTGTAGGTTATATTCACGCTCTGGCAGGTAATTTTTTATTGCACTGATTGCTTTTTTACCAAGCGGAACAATTCTGTCTTTTGAACCCTTCCCCGTGCATTCCAAATACTTTCCATTCAAATCAAAATCATTAATCTTCAAATTAACCAATTCTGACACTCGCAATCCGCACCCGTAAAGAAGCTCGATGATTACTCTGTGAAGCTTTGACAAATCTTGATTGAGAATAGAATTAATCTCTTCTGCAGTCATAACTTTTGGCAATTTTTGTGGAATTCTCGGTTGTTCAAGAGTCAATGTCGGATTTGATTTTGTTTTTTCGTTTGCGCATGCCCATTTAAAAAAACCGCGAAGAGAAGCAATTTTACGCATTATGCTGGTTGGCGAATATTTTTTTTCGTGCAAATTTCTTACGTAAGAATTTATTTGCGTTCTTTGAATTTTACTTATATCAATATCATTACAAAAATCAAAAAAATTACTCAAATCTCTTCTATAAGCCTCAAGAGTATTTTTGCTCAAGCCTTTTTCTATTTCAAGAAAATCAAGATATTCTGCCAAAATTTGAGTATTCATAATTAACTTATACTACATATTGAATATAATTGTAAATAATTAAAATAAATTTGTCATTGCGCAGGGAATATAAAACAATTTATGACATTATTTTATTTTCCGTGTGCGATGACATAAGTTGAATATAATAAACATGTATAATATGACATTCAACGTTTATATGATATAATTAAAATGAACAAATTTGATGTTAAAATCGTTATACAAATGTGTAGTATAAAAAGGAAATAGAAAATGAAAAAATTATTATCAATATTAATGGTATTCACAGTTGTCATGATGACAGGTTTACAGGCACTTGCAGACAGCGCACAAGAAGCTTTGCATTTCTTTAACAGTTATGTTACTGCAGCAAACTCATACAGTTCAACAGTTGCAACAATGTATTCTCCAAACGCAAAAATTATTAGACAAGTTATAAAACCAAATGGACAACTTGTAAATGTAAACACAAACACAGCAACTTACATCAAACAAATGAAAATCGGTCAAGCCGGTGCAAGAATGAGGGGTTATAAAAACACTTACACTAATGTTAAAGTAGCGTCTCTAGGCAACGGTTCTTATAAAGTTAGCTCTCTAAGACAGCCAAAAGGTGAAACTTACAAACTAAAAACATATATGATTGTAAAGAAAATTAATGGAAAATGGCAAATTACAGAAGAGTTAATGCAAACCAAAGAACAGATTTTCTTGAAGTATGCAAAATAAGGAAGTGAAAAGTAAGAAGTGAAATATGAAATATGAAAAGACCATATAGGTGCTAACGCACAAAATTATAATTGAGCGAAGCGAATGAAATAGACTTTTCACTTTTCACGTTTCACTTCTCACTCAAAACCAATGAACAAATTCAGATTTTTAACAGCCGGCGAAAGCCACGGAAAATGTTTAACAGCAATTATAGAAGGAATTCCTGCAGGATTTGAAATAAGTGAAGATTTTATAAACTCTGAACTTAAACGTCGTCAAGGTGGATATGGCAGAGGCGGAAGAATGAAAATAGAATCCGATACTGTTGAAATTACCTCAGGTGTTAGGTTTGGCAAAACTTTAGGTTCGCCAGTTACTCTTGTTGTAAAAAACAGAGATTTTGAAAACTGGCAAAAAATCATGAGTACAAATCCGAAAGATTATACAGATGAGAAATCTTTTACAAAATATCGTCCAGGGCACGCTGATTTTGCAGGAAGTGTAAAATATAACCAGACAGATCTAAGAAATATTCTTGAGCGTTCCAGTGCCCGCAAGACAGCTATTGAAGTCGCAGTTGGTGCTGTTGCGAAACAAATGCTTATACAATTTGGCGTAGAATGTTCTTCTAAAATTATCCAAATAGGTAGCGGCAAAACAGAAGAAGAATTTCGTACTGAAATAGATAAAGCTAAAGAAGCCGGCGACACTTTAGGTGGGAAATTTGTTGTTAACTATGAGGGTTTGCCTGTAGGACTTGGTTCTTACGTTCATTGGGATAGAATGCTTGATGGGAAAATTGCACAAGCAGTAATGAGTATTCCTGCCGTCAAGGCAGTTGCTATCGGAAACCATCACGCATATAAAATGTTTGGTAGCGAATTTCATGACCAAATGTATGCAGAAAATGGAAAAATTATTCGTAAAACTAATAATGCCGGTGGGATAGAAGGTGGAATGACTAATGGTGAGCCGGTTGTGGTTACTGCGGTGATGAAACCTATTCCAACATTACGAAAACCACTTAATACTGTTGATGCCAAAAATATGGAGCAGACAGAAGCGCATTTTGAACGTTCTGATACTTGCGCTGTAGAAGCATGTTCAGTCGTTGCAGAAAATAGAATTGCCTGTATATTGGTTGATGAAATGCTTATGAAATATGGCGGAGACAATTTCGAAGAAATTATAAGCAGATTGAAGTGAGAAGTGAATAGACTGTGTTGTAGATGAGTTGTGAATGGTGAATAGTAAATAGTAGGTTGGGCTTTCTATTCCAACAACGTATTGTTATTAAATCAACATTGACAAATTCTATACTTTACAAGCAAGAAATGCCTATGCTAGTATTAGCGTATGTTAGATTTGTACGTAACTGGGGCAGATGAATATTCAAACAAAATATTTGTAACAGCAGGTTTGACCGCTACAATGCACAGCCTTGGGTATTCTACAGGAGTTTACAAGCCTGTTGAGACCGGCGCAAATATTGTTAACGGGTTTGTTAAATCATCTGATATTGCGTTTATAAAATTTACAGATCCATATATAAAAACATATTATTCTTATATTTTTAAGGCAAAAAATTCTCCACTTTTATCGGCTGCCGAAGAAAATACAATTATCGAAAGAAATGTAATTTTGAGAGATTTCCAAAGTATTCAGGATGTAAACGAATGTCTTGTTGTTGATGGGGTTTCAGGTTTGGCTTCGCCATTGAGTAAAAATTTTTTAGAAGAAGATATGATAAAAAGCCTTGATTTACCATTATTAATGGTTGTTTCTGCCCAAAATTCATCTTTGAATAATGTCATTTTATCCATAAATCACGCAAAAGAAACTAATATAAATATGCGTGGCGTTATTTTGAACAATTTCCCTAAAAACTGTGATGATGTTAACATAAAATTTATGCCCCGCTTAATTGAGGAGTATACCGGAGTGAAAATTTTAGGAATTCTACCAAGTTTTGAAAAAAACATCAATCCAAACGATTTGATATGCGAAATATTGAATGGCGTTGATATTGAAGGAGTTTTTCAAGTTCGTATTGGTAAATTGCAAATGTA
>USOK01000100.1 GCA_900556295.1 uncultured bacterium
GGCAGAGACAATGCCAGATATGATAGCTATGGTATGTGTGTTCTTCATAATACAGATGTAGAGATTTTTGCAAAAACAGAAGGATTAGATACTTTTAACGGAATAAATTTTCCATTATTTATAATAGAAGAAAAGCCTCTTTTGGCGCTGTTTGCCATAACAAAAGCTCTAAACAGGTTGTTGTTTGTTCCTCCCGGTTGACGAGAAAAGTTAAAGATATCGATTTTCCCACGGTGAACAAAATAGTAATCATCGTCAGTATAGGTCTTGAAGGCTTCTTTATTTGCCCACATATAAATATAATTATCACCGGTGTCAAAACCATCAACAAAATAAGAATTTACAGGTAAAGTTGCATTTAGCCATATAATCATTTCGCTAAATTTTTCGCCATTAACAAGGATTGGACTCATTTCATCATGTGTTGTAAAACTTCCGATAACGGCTTTATGGTCTTGATATTTTGTTAAATTTGCATTTGTTGCAAGGATTTGGTTAATAAATTCTTTTCCTGTTTTATAATTTTTTAGATTAAAGTAACTGCCGTAATAACCGTCAAAACCTGCTTCTAGTAATTTGTTGTAGGGAGTAAAAACGGCGTAAGGAGAAACAGCTTCTGTCCAACTTTCAGATGCTTCTGCAAGCCATAAGAATTGGGGATCTTTGGTTCTTGAATAATTGATTAAGTCTTTCCAAAAGTTTGCGGGTTTGTTTGTCGCAACATCTGCTCGAATTCCGTCTGCGCCAAGAGATATAACCATATCAACAAAACCTTTAAAAAGATTATAGACATCTTTATTAATTTCCGTTTCTGTACCGGCATTGAGTAGCCTTACATCTGTCCAATCAGCTGGAACAACCGGCTGTCCCGATTTGTCTTTAACAAAAAGCTCCGGACGTTGCATATACAAGTCGTAAGAACCGCAAGATGGTAGGTCGATTATTACTCGGATACCAAGTTTGTGCGCTTCATTAATAAATTTTTGTGCTTGTGCTTTTGCGGGAAGAGCACTCTTATCGCTTACTAATTGTGGGTTTATAGTATTAAAACTCGATGCCGAATATAAAGAGCCTGCTGTGCCTAGGGCTTTAGTTTTTCCGACTGGTGTAATTGGTAAAACATGTATAGTATTTATCCCTTTTTGTGCAAGCTCGCTCAAGCGAGGAATGGCGTTCAAAAAAGTACCACTTTCTTCGCCGTTCTCAAAGTCTATAATCCCATTTTTATCAATGTCTTGTGCGCCAAAAGTCCTTAGATTTATTTCATAAATTACAGATGAATTTCTCGTATACATCCTTCTTAAATCGTTTACCCAAACATCTGCACTGAAAGCACTTTGAGTTAAAAATACCATCAAAGTCAACGCTAGAGTCAGCCTCTTTATAAATAACATATATTCACATCTCCCTTTTTGAATACATGGTATCAGATAATTATACTTTTTGCAAATTTTAAGTTTTTAAGCTATAATTCAAGGTATATGAAGAATTATTCGATAGGAATTGATCTTGGCGGGACAAAAATACTTATCGGTCTTGTAGACAAAGAGAGTGGAAAAGTCTTAAATCACGTCAAAAAGAAAACTAAAAAAGACAAAGGGCCTGAAAACATTGTAAGAAAAATGGTTGATGGTGTAGAAGAATTGCTGGCAGAGAGCGGAAAGTCTATTGCGGAGATTAATTCTATTGGTATTGGTTCGGCAGGGCAAATTGACCGAAAAAATGGAATTATTATTGGTGCACCAAATTTAGAATGCTATGATTTACATTTAAAACAAATTTTACAAGAAAAATTTAATATTCCCGTATATGTTGGTAATGACGTGGAAATAGCTGTGATTGGAGAACAGAAATTTGGAGCAGGAAAAGATTGTCAGGACTTTGTTTGTGTTTTTGTTGGAACAGGAATCGGGTCTGCAATTGTAAAAAATGGCAAAATTATATATGGCGCAACAGGTACAGCCGGAGAAATTGGGCATATGATTGTGGATTTGAACGGACGTCCTTGCGCTTGCGGAGCTCATGGGTGTCTAGAAGCTTATGCTTCTAGGACCGCTATTGAAACTAGAATTGAAGGTGCTTTGAAAAAAGGTAGAAAATCTTGTATTACAGATTATTTGGAAGAAGGTAAATCAATAACTTCCAGTATGATTAGAAAATCTATTGAAAGAGAAGATGAACTTGTAACTCAATGTGTTACAGAAGCGTCAGAGTATCTTTCCGGAGGACTTGCAAGTGTAATAAACCTTATAAACCCGAAGTTGATAGTTCTTGGCGGAGGCTTGATTGAAGCTGTTGATTATTTTTATCAAAAGACGATTAAAGAAGCTCGTGCAAAATCATTGCCTGTTCCGGCAGAAAAAATAGAATTTAAAAAGACAGTTCTAGGGGATTATTCAGGTGTAATTGGCGCTGTATTTTTAGATGAGAGAGGAGATGTTTTATGAAAAAAGTAATGTTAGTGAGGCTTTCTTCTCTTGGTGACATAATTTTCAATATTCCTCTTGCAAATGTTTTGGCTAAAAACGGGTATGAGGTTACTTGGCTTGTTTCCGAAAAAGGTATAGATATTGTCGATGGCAATCCAGCGGTAAAAAATGCGATATTAATTCCGCTTCAGAGATGGAAAAAAGAAGGATTTTCTATAAAAAACTTTTTTGAATTTTTAAGGATTTTAAAAAGAATTCGCAATGAACATTTTGATATTGCTCTTGATACTCAAATGATGTTTAAAAGTATGATTTGGATGAAACTTTGCGGTGCAAAGCGAAGAATTTGTTTTAAATATGGGCGAGAATTCTCACCATTCGGTGGAAATGAAGTTATTGATCCTGCTCCAAATCCAAATTATTCAACTCATGCTGTTTTTCAACACTTGTGGTATGCAAAGTATCTTGGATTGGACGGTGCAGATGAAGTGAAGTTTACTCTTCCTCCAGTCAGCGAAGAGACAAAATGTAAAGTTGATGAGCTTTTGAAAGATATTGACCATTCAAAACCGACGGTTGTAATTGCTCCGGCTACAACAAGAAAACTAAAGCACTGGAACAAGGATAATTGGAAAGAAGTTGTAAATGCGATTAAAGATGACTGTAATCTTGTTTTTACAGGTGGAAACGGCGATAAGGAGCTGATTTCTTATATAAGTGAAAATAAATATTTGAATCTTGCCGGCAAAACAAATATTAGAGATTTAATTGAAATTTTTTCTCGCTCAACACTTGTTATGGCGCCGGATTCCGGGAGTGCACATGTCGCAAGAGCAACAAATATTCCGGCAGTAATTTCAATATTTTGTTGTACTCCAGCAACAATGTACGGGCCATTCGGTGATGATGAAAAATATTTTGCGGTATCAGGTAAGTTGAAGTGTCAACCTTGTCACAATACTCGTAAATGTCCACTCGAAGGAAAAGATGCGGAACAATGTGTAAATTTCCCTCGTCCGGAAGAAATTATAAATATTGTTAACAAAATATTACAAAACTACAAACATAGTGTATAATAAACGTATGAGTTTTTTGGATAAATTAAAAGATATATATAAACAAGTTTCAGAAGTTGAAAGTACTATTTACAGTGGTAAACAGGATTATTTGGAAATATATGAACGCAACTTGCAACTTGAACGAGAGATTAAAGAGCGCACGCATGAGCTGAATATTGCAAACAAAAGAATGCTAACTTTACAGCATATTTGGGATATGATGAACGCTTCTCGTCCGCTGCAAAGTGTTCTTGAAACTATTGTAAACAATATTCAGGGAGAACTAGGTTATCTTCATTGTAATATTATAAAAAAATGTGAAGATGAAATGGGTGTCTATTTGTGCGTTTTAGCTCAATCAAATGATAATTCAATTAAACAGGTTGACAAACTAATAAAGGGGCCAATTCAAACCAAAAGACTTGTTTATGATGAAGAAAGTATTTATGCAAAGGCTTCTAACGAACATAGAATTATGCAGACTCAGAATGTTGGCGGTACACTTAAGCAGGTTATTCCTGAAGTTCCACAAGACGTTGCAGATGAAATTAACGATGAAAACATTTGTAAATCTATTATAACAGTTCCTTTGTATTCGAGAAATTCTCACTACGGCTGGTTTAATGTGTTTTCCTCAAGAAAAGAAATGACTAATGGCGAAACTGATTTCTTAACAATTTTTGCACAACAAATCGAAATGGCTATAACTATTGCCGATTTGTTTGAAGAAGTTAAGGCGCAAGCTGTAACAGATGGACTTACTGGCCTTTACAACAGAAGATATTTTGAAGAGTACTTGAAAAAAGAAGTTACACGTGCAATGCGTCAACAACAAGCTTTTAGTATTGTGGGACTTGACTTGGATCACTTAAAACAAATTAACGATAAATATGGGCATGCATACGGGGATTTGGCGATAAAAACAGTTGCTAATGTCTTGAAAAAGAATGCCCGTTCTATTGATACTGCAGCTCGTATGGGTGGTGAAGAATTCAACGTAATTCTTCCTGGTGTTGATTCTAAAGGTGCAATTATTGCTGCAGAAAGAATTAGAAAAGCTTTAGAGAGTGAAAAACTCGATACAATCGGACACATTACGGCAAGTATCGGGGTTGCAACTTTTTTGGAGCATTCTGATAATATTGAAGATATTCTTGAATTGACTGATCAAGCTATGTATCAATCAAAACGTAATGGAAGAAATCAAGTTACTCTTGCTAAACCAATTAATGAAACCAGTTGGCAAGAAATTGCAGTGAATACATTTATGGATATTTTGTCAAAACACAATATTCCACTTGATAAAGATATTACGGACAATCTAAAAAATAAACTTAAAACTGATGAAGTTCCAAAAGATGCGCTGTATTCTGTTGCAGATTTGTTGACGCAAACTTATAACCCGCTTCATCATTCTGGTGTAATGAAGTCAAAAGTACAGCTTGCGGTTAGTCTTGCGAAACGCTTTGATCTTTCAAAAGATGATATCGACAAACTTAGAATAGCAATGCTTTTGTATGATATTGGAAACCTAATGCTTCCGGTAGATTTATTGCAAAAAACAACACCGTTGACTGAAGAAGAACGCAACCATATCAAGGAACATCCGATTATTGCAGCGAGAGAAATTCTAAAACCGATAAGCTATATTCAAGATGTAATTCCGATAATTGAACACCACCATGAAAACTGGGATGGAAGTGGTTACCCATCAAAAATTGCTCGTGAAGAAATCCCGATGACATCTCAAATTATTTTGATTGTAGATGCTTATTTTGCACTAATTGAGCCGAGAACATATAGAGCAGAATTAACTCCGAAACAGGCAATTGAACTGATTAAACAGGATGCCGGTAAAAAATGGAATTCTGCACTGGTAGAAGAATTCATTTCACTAATTGATCATGACGTATAATGAACGAAAAAGAACTAATTAAAATAATTAAATTAACTCTAAATTCAGACTATATAGGCGATGATTGCGCTTATTTAAAAAATTTAGGAATTGTTGTTTCTCAAGACAGCCTTGTTGAAGATATTCATTTTAGATTGGATTTGATATCTCCTTTTCAACTTGGTTATAAGTCTGTAATGGTTAATATTAGTGATATTTGTGCATCTGGTGCGAAACCTGCTTACTTGACGATGGCGTTGTCTTTGCCAAAATATGTTGATGAAAATTTTGTAGAGGAATTTTATAAAGGGGCAAAAAATGCTTGTGGAGCTGAAGTTAAAATTGTCGGTGGCGATTTGACAGGAAGTGACAAAGTTTTTATTTCTGCGACGGCGTTAGGAGCAGTTGCAGGGCGCAAAATTTCTTCTAGATGTAATGCAAAAGCAGGTTATAAAGTAATTGTGTCAGGAGAGCATGGTAATAGTGCTAAAGGGTTAAAACTCTTGTTAAACGGTGATTTTGATAATACAAAAGACAAAAAATATATAATGGCACACCTTATGCCTGTTGCGCAAAGAAAATTTTCTCAAAACATTTCAACTCAAATTCAAACTGATTATGCAATGATGGATACGTCGGATGGTTTGGCAGATGCACTTATACAGATTGCAAAAGCAAGCGGAGTAACAGTGAAAATAGATACGAAAAAAATTCCGCACGATGCTAGTGTTGATATGGAAACTGTTTTGTATGGTGGTGAAGATTACCAGATTGTGGCAGTTGTTCCGGCAGAGTTATTGAGCAAACTCGAAAATTATACAGAAATTGGTGAA
>USOK01000101.1 GCA_900556295.1 uncultured bacterium
ATAGTTCATTTGCAAGCTGCTGATGACGTAGCGCGGAAAATAAAACCACACAGTAAAGGAGACAAAAACATTAATGGAATAATTATAAATGGATATAAAGTTCATCCATTTGTTGTCCGAAATTTTTTAGCCGCCGTTTATAAATTAAAAAATGAATATTCCATACATATCATTTGCAAGACACAGGGACTGTTAAAATCAACCTATTATCATAGAGTAAAAAGAGTGCCTGAAAAGAAATGGTATGAAATTCGTAACGAAATGCTTTGTCCTAAGATTCTTGCTATATTTAAGGAAAGTAAAGAACGGTTTGGGGCACAGAAGGTATTAATAAAATTAAAACAGCAGGGGCTGCAGGTAAGTATTGATGCTGTTTCAAAAATGATGAAAGAAATGGGATTGGTGTGCAAACAGAGTCGCATGAAGAAGTACAATACAACCAATAAATGTTCAAAATATCGTAAAAACAGATTGAAAAGAAATTTAAATCCGAATCTTCCTAATACATTTTGGGTAAGTGACATAACCTATATGTTAACCAGTGATGGTGATTGCTATATTTGTGTTATTATGGATTTGTTTTCAAGAAAAATAATTGCTTATAGTGTATCTGAAGGAAACGATACGGATCTTGTCCTGACAGCATTTAACAAAGCATTTTTAGAACGAGGAAAACCAGAAAATTTAATCTTTCATTCCGATCAGGGAACGCAGTATACGTCGTATAAATGCAGATATGCGCTACGTCAAAGTAATGTTCTCCAATCTTTTTCAAAGCTAGGAACACCATATGACAATGCTGTTATGGAGAGATTCATTGGGATAATGAAACATGAAAGTTTATCCCATTGTATTACAAAAATATAGATGAGTTAAGAGAAGGTGTTAAAGAATATATGGAGTTTTTTAATGATATGAGGCCGTTTATAATTAGCATTCTTTTATCTTATTTTTGATAAAAGTATTTGAAAATTGGCAAAATCCCCCACATTTAATTCCTTCTGATGAATTGTTAACATCACAATCCTTACAGGTTTCCTGTTTTTTTAAGCGTGAACGCAGGGTAAAATCTAATTCTTGTAATAACATTTCCGGAGTATATTTCTCAATAGGTCCCTTTTTATGCTTACGATCCATATGACAAATTAGTAGACGGCCATTTACATCAATGTTAATCAGTTGTCGAATATCGCAACCATAATATTTTGATTCTGGAATTTTGTCAGCTAAATGGACTGTATTATGAAAAACGTGCGGATTATTTTTGTGTTTTTCGTAAATGCGGCGCATATCGACATTTTGCAATTCGTTGTTAGCAGCAGCTCCGGCAATTATTGTCGGCCGGATAAATAAATTAACTTCAAAGGGTTTTAGGTATTCGACTAATTGGTCAATGCCAGGTTCATTATCCTGATTAACAGTACATAACAAAGAGCAGTTGATACCATTTTCTTTTAATACCTGAATCCCCTCTATATCTTTAGCAAAAAGTCCCGGACGTTTTCTGCTTTTGTCGTGTAATTCTCCATATGAGTCAATACTTATAATTACATCACTTGCGCTTTTTAATGAGTTAATGGCTCTTTTATCCAACGAGGATAAATACTCACCGTTAGTTACAATCGTGTATAAAAAGTTTTCTTTAGTTACAAAATCACAGAGTTTGGGCAAATCTTTTCTAAGCAATGGTTCTCCACCTAAAATTTCAAGTCTGGTAATTCCCAGCTTTCTTAAATGCTTGATTCGTTTTTTCAGAATATCCAGAGATGGCGGAGGAGTAGGAATTTCCGCTTTATAACAAATATCACAATCACACTGGCAAGCGTCGGTAATTTCAATTCTGCCATAATATGGCAAGGCGTTATTTAGACAATGGACTTTTTTAAAAGAATTAGGCCTATCGGTTTGTTCTATTAGTTCATGGCTTAATAAATTCTGAACGACAGACCGCGGCATTCCATTCAACGTGAAAGTCGGTTGTTGAAGAAGCTCAACCATTTCATTGTCTAAAAATAAAACACTATTTATTGTTTTTCCTGAAATTGCAAGAGTTCCATTGGGGGATATGCGTAATAAGCTATTTTTCATAATAGAATATGTTTCAGTTCCCAAATAAGCGGAGGTGTCTTCTGTAATTAGTTCTTTTTTACATGGAACTGTACGGCTAAATAAGTTTGTTGCTTGCATTTTTTTATCCTTTGAACTGGTGATTTTTAATGGAAAACAAGTAATAATAACATTTTTATCGGGAAAGTCAATATTTTGTCAAAAAATGTTGACTATATTAAAGGTTAATGATATATTAACGACCGATAATAGTCAAAAGACGCGGAAAATAAGACAATCAAAGGAAACAGTTTTGATAAGAATCAGGTTGTTTCCTTGTGCGTTTTGTCAATGTTAAGTCGATTGGTTGCCGCAAAGTTAATTTTGCATAAAGGTTAAAATGAGGAATACAATCATTTATTTAATTGGAGGTCCTGGCGTGGGAAAGCAAACCATTGCAAAGGAAATTCAGAAAAAACAATCATTCACGTTAGTTGACAATCATTCGTATACAAATGCGATTTTTTCAGTATCAAAAAATTATTCCCATCCCAAACATGAAGAATATCGGCTAAAGGTGCGTAATATTGTTCTTGAAGCCATGGGTGAAATTTGTCCTAAAGGTGAATCTTTTATATTTACAAATGTAATTTCCCTAGGGGAAGAAAATTCATATTATAAACCTGTCGAAAAGCTTGCCAATACACGGCAGGCTTTATTCGTTCCTGTGATGTTACTGTGTGATGTAAACGAGAACAAGAAAAGAATCGCCAACCCTTTTCGGAAAAAATTTTTAAAAACAATAAATCCGGATGTAGTTCAGCAAATTACAAGCTTAGGGTTGCCGGAGATAGAACATCCAAATCTTTTACGCTTAGATGTAACTAAGCTGTCAGCAACAGAAGCTGCTTTCCAAATTATAAAACATGCTAATCATGTTCGTAAAAAACAAAATGGTTATTATATGAAATTCTCAAAAAACGCCAATGGAGGGGCGAGTTTATGATAAAAAATTGCGTTTTATGTGATGGTTTGAAAGATGAATTTCAAAATATCAAAGAGCAATATCCAGAATTACAGAGTAATGTAACTTTATTTGAAACCAAGAGCTTTAAGGTTATTCCAGATAAATTTCCGATTGCTCCCAATCATATTATTATTCTCCCTAAAGAACATATTAACACATTTGCAGAATTTAATGACGCTCAAGGACGAGAAATAGGTTATATATTGGATCGTTTGGAGAATACAACAAAATCAGAAAATTTTATTATGTTTGAACATGGAACAAGTAAGGCGGAAGAATTAAATACACCGCCACATATTAAATCAATATTTCATGCCCATTTACATTTTATTCCAAATGTTAAATGCGATACAGATGATATGGATAACTTTTTCAAACAAAAGAATGTTCAGTTGCTTGATTATAACGGATCATCGCGAAATATTTCAGAATTTGAAACTCAATATTCTGGGAATCGTAATTTAGTAGATTTCATTAAAGATAACGTCATATATGAAGATTCTGCCCGTACTTCGGTTGAATCTTATTTCTATCTAAAAAGTTCAGATAATACGCAGCTATTCTTCCCGGAAAGGCTGGTAACACCAAGAATCCCATCTCAATTCCTGCGTGAAGCTTTAAGTGAACAGTGCGAAACACCGGAATGGAATTGGAAAATTGGCATGACAGCAGAAGGACGTCAAAAGTACGGAACAAGAATTGTCCAAATGGCTAAACTGTTCAAGCAGCATGAGCATAATAACATCTTAGTAATGGCCCAATTCAAGTCGGGTTACGGTAAAAGATAGGATAAAAAAATGAAAATAAAAGATATGCCAGATTTCAACAGGAAAGAAAGTCATTTTCATATGCAAAATATGATTGACGGTTTTCTAACCTATTTTCAGGACCGTTCTTGTATAAAACATGACCCTGTTAAAATATCGTCCGGAATAGACCCATCTGTTCGTTTTATTGGTTCGCACATCAGTGTTTTAAAGCCTTATTTTTTGAATGACAGTATTCCTGCTGGCGGTTATGTTATGTCGCAGCCCTGTATTCGTACTCGAAATTTAAAAAATTATGAAAATGATGATTTTTATCCGAATTGGGGATCGTATTTTCCAAGTCTTGGAATACTGACTAAGCCAGAGAGGCTGGAAGATATTACAAAACAGACTTATAGCTTTATCCAAGAGCAATGGAATATTGATCCTCACGATATAAAAATTCGTATTAGTGCCAGAGATGCTGATTTGATGGATTTGGCTCATAGTATGTTTAAATCTGAAATGTTTGAAATAGACACCATGCAGCCTAAATATTATCGTCATAAACTTGGTATTGATGGTGTTTGGGGACGCAATTTTAATCTCGCTTTGCGTGATTATGGAAAAAATACGTTTTCAGATATTGGAAATGTTATTATTTTGGAAAATCAGGATAAGCAGCTCGGAATAGAGATTGCTTTAGGAAGCTCTACAGTACTAAAACAGATTTATGGATTAAATCATGTTATGGATTGCCACCCCGTCTTAGGATTAGATAAATACATTCAAAATCCTAATATCCGAGTAAAAATGGAAGACACGATCGTAACGAGCATAGCTTTATATAATGATGGATTGGAACCGTCTAATAAGGGCAACACCAATCGTCTAATGAAAAAATATCTTGAGATAATGAAAGCGTGTGCCGATAAAACCAATCTTCCCAAAGAGGTGTTAAGAAAGACACTACATCAATACGAATTATTAGAGTACGGATCTAATAAAGGAGAGTATACTCAAAAAATTATGGACTTTATATGTCCAACATCTCAAAATCAAAAGTCCAATACAGAAGTTATAGAAAACCAACAAAAACAAACAGGGGAGAACTCTTCCAATTCAATAATCTTTACATTAACACAAAATAAATTATCGAGATAAAAATAGCGGGAAGTAAACTTCCCGCTATTTTTTTTAATGCTCCAGTATTTCAATAACTGGCAACTCATCTTCCCGCATTTTAAGAGAAATCCGTCCCCCGATTGGATAGGTAATAATCGGAGTCGAGTGTCCAATATCAAAATTGGCAATTACAGGTAACTCTTTCAAAGCTTCTTTGGTATGAATGATTTGTTCAAGCAAATTTCTGTCAATTTTGGATTCAGGTTTGAAACGGCCGATAATTAGCGCTTTAACATGTTTAAAATCTGCTTGATGAATCAAAGATTGCAACAGACGGTCGAATAAAACAGCGTTTGTTTCCTCATCTTCTTCTAAAAACAAAATAGTATTTTCCAAAGACGGCCAAAATTCCGTACCTTGTAATGAACTCAGACAGCGAACATGTCCGCCGACTAATTTTCCCTCAAACTCACCCCCGTTTCCTTTGTTAATGACCCAAAAGCCGCTGTTGGGTGTAAAATTACGTTTTTCCTGATCCATAAACCATTCGTCATTGCTAAACTCTTTGGCCGGGATCACCTGATAAGGATTGTTTTCAAGAAGACACTTTTTGAAATAGTCCAATGTATAATCAAAACCATGAACCATTCCAAAACTTGAAAAATGCGGACCTGAATAGGTTACAACATCTGTTTTTGCTGTTATGGCATGGCAAAGGCAAGTAATATCTGAAAATCCACATAAAATTTTAGGGTTGTTTTTAATAAGAGTATAATCAATTTTATCAATTAACTGATTAGTATTAAATCCGCCAATAGCTGTTAAAATGCCGTCAACGCTTTTATCCGCAAACGCTTCATGCAAATCTTCAAGTCTTGAAGCAATTGATGATGAAACAAAATCGTCAATTTCATCACAATGTTTGGAATAACTTACCGAAATTCCCATATCTGCAAAACGTTTTTTCGCAATTTCGCGTGTTTCTTCGGAAATAATTTTGAAACTTCTTGATGGCGCAATAACTCGAATATGAGATCCGGGCTTTAATTTGTTTGGATAAATCATCGACAACTCCTAATTATAATAGT
Source organism: uncultured bacterium (assembly GCA_900556295.1). Classification (GTDB taxonomy): domain Bacteria; phylum Cyanobacteriota; class Vampirovibrionia; order Gastranaerophilales; family Gastranaerophilaceae; genus Stercorousia. Next base: position 6,033 of record USOK01000101.1, read on the forward strand.
TTTTACTTGCTTCTCGTTCAAAACTCCAGTAGCCAATATTAAAATAAACTACGATGCCAAAATTTCCATATTGACTTATTTTATATTAAAATCTAAGCCGATTTTTTATAGCAAGTCAAT
>USOK01000102.1 GCA_900556295.1 uncultured bacterium
ATAAAGCCGCTGCTTCTGTAACTCAAAAAACGAACAAAACTACTACCCAAACAAATAGTGCAAAACAAATTGAGAAACAAAAAAATGCTCCCAAAATAAAATTAACAGAAGTTAATCCACAAGCAAAAAAAGAAAAACAAGATAGGCAAATCAGACGAGCACAGCTTGCAGAATTAATTCAAGAAGTTAAACAAGAAAAAATTGCAGAACATATTCCAGACAAAACTGTTGCCCCTGCAGTTCCGGCGCCTGCACCAGTTGTAAACAATGTTCCTGTTCAAGAAGTTAAAGATATTAAAGAAATGCCAAAAGTTGAACAGCCTAAAAAAACTTCAATTTTGTCAAAAATTAAACATAAAGCAAAAAAAGGCTTGAAACCTGTTGGCATTACACTCGCATCATTGTTCGGATTGATATTTATTTCAAGATTAATTCGTGCTATTGCTGCTACAACCAAAGAAGTTAAAGCTTCGTTTGTTGAACAATTAGCACAAAACCACTCAAACTCTGAATCATTCAAATATAACAATATCACTGATGATGACGAACTTTCTTGGCAAGAAAAATACAAGAGATATTTGGATGCTTCTGCAAAACCTGTTCCAAGAGCTGGTAACAAAGGAAATTATACATTCATTAAAACTCCTGCAGAACCGGTTAGAAAACTAAATAGAAAACGGAACGATCTCGAAAAAATGGTTACAGAAATTGCGAAATCTCATACAAATGAAATTCAGCCAGAAATTGTTGAAGTTCAAAATGAAGACGATGCAATTCAGAAAGCAATCAAATTCAAAGCATTTGACTCTCATAGAGCAACTCTTGATACTACAAGCAGAGATAAAATTAGAAGTAGATTTAAGAAATACGAAAACGAACTACCATTGCATGAACAAAAGAACGTTGAACTTGGCAAATCTATTCTTCACTCAAACCCTAGAAAGTTAAAAGGTGCAAATCTAGATGTTGCAGATGTTGACAAAAACAGAATTAAATATGATCCGTCAGACTATATTATGTCATCTGTTGATGAATATTTGTCAATATTAGATAAAGAATCTGAAAAAGCTCCACAACAAGTTTCAATTGAACAAACACCTGTTCTACCTGCTGTAAAAGCAATAGATAAAACCGAAATTAGACCTATTGCAAAATCTCAAACCAACCCGATTACCAAACAACATAGCGAAACAAAAGCATCTTATTTAAACGGATTGATTGTAAAATCAGGTTACAATATTGATAACAACAAAGGTTTCTATATCGTAAACGTAGACGGCAAGTCAGCGCTTATTGGGAAAGTTAACGACGAAGTATTCGTTTTAAAAAGATTTGACTCTAACGTAACAAATCCAATCCAAGTAAGACATGACAACGCAAATGTTTACATGGTGAAAGCAGGCGGCTTTAAATCGCTTGTAGAAGTTACAAACGATAAAATGGGCGTATTGATAGAATTATAATAAACTAAAGGACAAAACGTGAAGAGAGAGTTATGTTCACCTAAAAAACAATTAGGGAACTGTTTAAAAAAAATTATTCCTATTTTATTATTGCTTGTACTGATTTGCGGCGGTTGTGCACAAAAAGACACCAGAACTGTTATAGAATTTGCAAGTTGGGGTTCAAAATCCGAAATAGATATTTTAAAACCGATTTTGTCAGATTTTGAAAAAGAAAATCCTGAAATAAAAATTGATTTTATGCATATTCCTCAAAACTATTTCCAAAAAATCCATCTGCTTTTCGCATCTAACACAGCACCGGACGTGATATTTATAAACAATTTATATTTACCAATTTATGCAAATGCAAACCTGTTAGAAGAATTAACTGTAAATCAAAATGACTTCTACCCGCAAGCACTTGAAGCTCTAAGCTGGAATGGGAAATTGTATGCCATTCCTAGAGATGTTTCCAATTTAGTCGTTTTTTATAACAAAGATTTGTTTGATAGAAAAAATATTACTTATCCAGCATCAGAATGGAATTTTGACGACTTTCTAAAAACCGCTCAAAAATTAACCGACAAAAACACTTTTGGCGTAAGTTTTGAAGAAGATCCACTGTTTTACCTGCCATATTTAATGAGCAACGGTGGTGGAATTTTACCTAACGAGATAGAGAAAAGAGGTTCTCAATATGGATTAAATTTCTATGCGGATTTACGAAAAAAATATCACGTCGCACCTTTAAAATCAGAAAGCGCAAGCGCAACAATGGCACAAATGTTTTTACAACAAAAACTTGGAATGTATATTTCTGGGAGATGGATGGTTCCCAAATTACGAAATGAAGCCGATTTTGACTGGGATGTAACACAGTTTCCTAAAGGGACTAATGGAAGTATAGTTCAACTAGATGCTTCAGGCTGGGCAATTGCAAAATCATCAAAACACAAAGAGGAAGCTCAAAAGCTGGTTAACTATCTTGCATCATCCCAAAACAGTGAAAAGTTTGCGACAAGCGGACTAATTGTCCCGGCAAGAAAAGATGCGAGCAGGTCAAAATACTTTTTAGATGGACAAAAACCCGTTCATTCCAAAATCTTTTTAGACATAATCGAAACATCCAAACCAACTCCAGTAACAGTCAACTACAGAGAAATTACGGATAAATTAAAAAAATCAATGGAAACAAAGTTCAACTAATGTTCCAACATATTTTATAACAAAAAAGACTGAGAAAATTCTCAGTCTTTTTTACTATATGTTTATTTTTAAAACTATGCTTCAGCAGGAGCTTCTGTAGCTTGTGCTGCTTCAGCTTCAGCCGCTGCCTTAGCTTCTGCTTCAGCTTGAGCTTTTGCTTGAGCCTTCTTAGAAAGTTTCACTGTTTCTTTTTTCACATAGTTCAAAGTACCGTCTTCGTTGCAGTTCTTAATCAAATATGCAACAGTTTCAGTTGGTTGAGCACCTTTTTTAACCCAATCCAAAGCTGCAACTTTGTCAAGTTTCATTTCTTTTGTTTTTGGGTTATAGTGACCAAGTTCTTGAACAGGTCTGCCTTCACGTTTTGTAGTTGAATTGATAACAATTACTCTGTATGCAGGGTTCTTTTTAGCACCCAATCTTTTCAATCTGATTTTTAACATTTTTGTTTTCCCTTATTTTTCGTTGTAACTTGCGGATCTTCAAGCACTGCAGCCGCGCCGTACCTTCAAAATCCTTGAACAAGGCTAAGAGGAATTGCCCCATTCCAAAATTGATTAAACCATAAAACTTTTTTCTAATCAAGTAATAATTAACAAAAATTACATTCCAAATATAAATATTTCCTTAAGAGGATTACATATTTCGTTTGTCCATGCTAATATAAAAATATTGATTACCAGACGGAGAGGAAATTTTTATAATGATAAGTTTTTTATTGAAATTGTTGGGCGATCCTAACGAAAAAAAAGTCAAAAGCATAATGGGCATAATCGACCATATTAACGCTCTTGAGCCTCAATTTGAAAAATTAACTGATGATGAGCTAAGAGCAAAAACGAATGAATTCAAAGCAATTCTTGCTAAACGTCCAACATCTAACGATTTTAAAACAGATAGAAAACTTGAGAAAGAAGCTTTAGACAAAATTTTACCGGAAGCGTTTGCAACCGTTAGAGAAGCCGGCAAACGTGTTTTGAACATGCGTCATTTTGACGTTCAATTAATTGGGGGATACTTTTTGCACAACGGTCACATTGCAGAAATGAGAACCGGTGAAGGTAAAACTCTTGTTGCGACTTTACCCGCATATTTGAATGCCCTAACCGGAAAGGGTGTACACGTGATTACCGTAAACGATTACCTTGCTAAACGTGACAGCGACTGGATGGGCAAAATTTATAAATTTTTAGGACTTTCTGTTGGCGTAATTCTTTCAGGAGGACGCTCTGCCGAGGACTTTGAAGCTAAAAAGAGAGCTTATGCCTGCGATATCACTTACGGAACAAATAACGAATTCGGGTTTGACTATCTTCGTGACAATATGGCGTCAAACCTTGAAATGCTTGTTCAAAGACCTTACAACTACGCAATTATCGATGAAGTTGACAGTATCTTGATTGATGAGGCAAGAACCCCACTTATCATTAGTGGTCGCCTTGAAAAATCCGCTGAAACATACCAATTGATGGCAAAAATTGCTCCTCAATTAGAAAAAATAAAAGATTATGAAGTTGACGAAAAAAATAAAAATATTATTTTAACAGAAGACGGTATTGATCACGCTCAAGAACTTATAGGTGTAAGCGATTTGTTCGACATAAATACGCAATACGCACACCATTTGTTGCAAGCATTGAAAGCAAAAGAGCTATTTGTAAAAGACACCGACTATGTTATCAAAAATGGTGAAATAATGATTGTAGACGAATTTACAGGTCGTCTAATGGAAGGCAGGCGTTGGTCTGATGGCTTGCACCAAGCAATTGAAGCTAAAGAGGGTGTTCAAATTCAAGATGAAACACAAACTCTTGCAAGCATTACATTCCAAAACTTATTCAGACTTTACCCGAAATTGTCAGGTATGACAGGTACTGCGATGACTGAAGAAGCTGAATTTGGGAAGATTTATAACCTTGAAGTTACAACAATTCCGACAAACAAACCGGACATAAGAATTAATTATCCTGACGTAATTTACAAAACAGAACGCGCAAAATTTGATGCAGTAGTTCAAGACATAATAAAGATGCACAAAATTGGTAGACCGGTTTTAGTTGGAACAATTAGTATCGAAAAATCTGAATATGTTTCATATTTATTGAAACAAAAAGGAATTCCACACCATGTTTTAAACGCAAAACACCATGAAAAAGAAGCATATATCATTGCACAGGCAGGTCGTGTTGGAGCGGTAACAATTGCAACCAACATGGCTGGGCGTGGTACAGATATTCTTTTAGGTGGTAACGCAGAATTTTTGGCAAAAGAAATGCTTGATAACAAAGGAATTACTCCTGAAAGCGACAATTACGAAAAAGAAAAAGAAAAAGCGTTAGCAGAAGCTCGGGCAATTACTGAAAAAGAACACGCAAAAGTTGTTGAAGTCGGCGGACTTCACGTAATAGGAACAGAACGACACGAATCTCGTCGTATTGACAACCAATTAAGAGGTCGTGCTGCTCGTCAAGGCGACCCTGGCTCTACAAGATTTTTCTTATCTTTGGAAGACAATTTGATGAGAATTTTTGGAGGCGACAAAATCACGGCATTAATGAATGCATTGAATGTAGAGGACGATATTGCAATTGAAAACGTTCTTATTACTCGACAAATTCAATCAGCACAAAAGAAAGTTGAAACGTATCATTTTGATATAAGAAAATCAGTGCTTGATTATGATGATGTTATGAATATTCAACGTGAAAAATTCTATGCACAACGTAGAAAAGTTCTTGCAGGAAAGAATTTGTCAGAAGATATTTACTATATGATTGAACAAGAAATCGACAGATTATTAAGAAGCTACATTGCACCAGAACTTCATCCGGAAGAATACGTATATGACGACTTGCAGACAATGATTAAAGAATTACACTCAATAATTCCTCAATTATCAGGCATTCAAGTTTCAGATGTGCAAAACCTTAGATTTGAACCAATTTTTGATAAATTGAAAACATTGGCAATTAATGCATACAGACAACATGAAGAAGAAGTAGTCAATTTCTATAACCAGGTCATTGCACAATACGATCCGGAAGCACCTATGCAAGAAGCTTTCAGCGATAACAATGTTATTAGACAACTTGAGAAAGACATCTTACTTAGAGTTGTAGACAACAAATGGATTGACCACTTGCACAATATTGATATGTTGAGAGATGGCATCGGCTTACGTGCTTACGGGCAAAAAGATCCATTAATTGAATACAAACGTGAAGCATACGACTTGTTCAACAAAATGATGTATGAAATTCAGGGCGACACTTTACCCGTTGTTATCTGTTATCTGGACGGCGGTGAAAAAATGATCACAGAAAAAGGAGCCATGAGCTGGATGTCTCCAAACATGCACATGGCAACTTCTACCAACGGCGGCATCGGAAAGGCTTTCGGACGCATGTTTTCCGGTGAATCCATGTTTCAGAATATCT
>USOK01000103.1 GCA_900556295.1 uncultured bacterium
TTAGGAGGTTTTTAATAATTATTTACCAAGGAATAATTTTGGTTTTTATGCTTCAACTTTAGTTTTAGGCATTCTTTTGCTTTTTTGTTTTTCTTCAAGACGTTTTTGGCTGTATCCGTATGTAGCGTAAATCAAAACTCCGATTAACAACCACAATGGGAAGTACAACGAAGATGTTGTTAAAAATTTCATTGAAAACACCATTAAGCCACCACATGTAATTATTCCTAAAATAGGAAATACTGGCGAAAATGGAACTTTGAAAGGTCTTGGTCTGTCCGGATCTGTTTTTCTTAAAATCAAAACTGCTATGCAAATTATAATAAATGACGTAAATGTTCCGAAATTACACAACTCCGCTGATATGTTTAAATCCATAAATAACGCACATATAACAACTACGATCCCAGAAATCCAAGTCAAAACATGCGGGGTTCTGTATTTTTTATGTATTAATCTCAAAGATTTAGGTAAAAATCTATCCCTGCTCATTGCATATAAAATTCTTGTTGTTCCTAATTGATATATTAAGAGAACAGATGTTAATGCACAAAGTGCGCCAATAGAAATTAATCCCGCAAACCAGTTCATTCCAATAGCTCTCATTGCATGTGCAATCGGAGCTTGAATGTCAATATGCCCAAGAGGAACATTCCCGGTCAAAACAAGAGCAACACAAACGTACAAAATTGTACAAATTATAAGTGTTCCTAATATTGCGATAGGTAAATCCCTTTGTGGGTTTTCAGTTTCTTCTGCAGTTGTCGAAATTGCATCAAATCCGATATATGCAAAGAAAATTAAAAATGCTCCCATAAATACGCCTTCAAAACCGTTTGGCGCAAACGGAACCCAATTCTCAGGCTTAACATAAAATGCTCCAACAACAATAAATGAGATAATCATGAACATGTTTACACCGACCATTATGCTGGCAAATCTAGTTGATTCTTTTACTCCTTTGATTAAAAGTACTGTTAAAAGAAGAACAATTACCATTGCAGGAATGTTGATTGCTACCGGAATTTTGTCAAACAAGTATGGCATTTGGGTGTGCGGATCCAAGCCGAATTTGTCGCAGTATGACAGCATATACCTAAAATCTGTTCTTAGCCACAACGGATAATTTACAATAAAGTCAGGTAAAATGTGTTTAAAGCCTTTTAAAAATTGTACAAAATACCCAGTCCAAGCGCAAGCTACTGTAATATTCCCAATTGCATATTCAAGCATTAAAATCCAGCCTACCATCCATGCCATAAATTCACCCATTGTTGCATAAGTGTATGTGTATGCACTTCCGGCAACAGGTATCATTGCCGCGATTTCAGAATAACAAAGAGCTGAAAATACGCATGCAACAGCTGCCAATACCATTGAAATAACAATCGCAGGACCTGCTCCGGCACTCTCTGGACCACCTTGAATGGCAGAACCGATAATTGTAAAAATCCCGGTGCCGACAACAGCGCCAATCCCTAAGACTATAAGGTCGAAAACATTTAAAGTCTTTTTCAACTCAGATTTTTTACTTACAGCTATTAGTTCGTCGGGGCTCTTCTTTTTTAATGCATTTTTTATTATAGATTTTAATTCCATTATTTCATCATTTCTTGTTTTTTTAGTTGTACTTTTTCTGCGTGAACTTTATTTTCGTTAAGTCTATTTTTTACAAAACCGTATAATAGATAAATTAAAGCTCCAAAACCTAACCAAACAGGGAATAACAGTGCAGAACCTGAAGGCTGCATAGATTTATAAATCATTAATCCGCCACAGCAAATAATGCCTAGTGCCGGAGTAACCGGCGAAAAAGGTACTTTGAATGGTCTCGGTCTATTAGGATCTGTTTTTCTTAAAATTAATACAGCAACACAAACAATTATGAATGATGTGAATGTTCCGTAATTGCAAAGCTCAGCTGCAATATCTAAATTAAGTGTCAAAATCCCAACAACTGCTAAAATTCCAACAGTCCAAGTTAAAAGAGCTGGAGTGTGAAATTTAGGGTGAAGTTTTTGAAATCTTTGAGAAATAAAGTGATCTCTGCTCATTGCATACAAAATTCTTGTTGCAGCCATTTCTAATACCAACAATACAGATGTCAATCCGGCTAATGAACCAATTGAAATTAATCCTGCTGCCCAGTTCATTTTTAGCATTGTCATACAATAAGCCATTGGAGCTTTCAAAAATGCCATTGGAACGGGCCCAGCCGTTTTTTGTAAACCAGTCAAAACAAGTGCAACAGATACATATACAACTGTTGTTATGATTAATGATCCGATAATTCCAATAGGCAAGTCTTTTTGAGGGTTCTTACATTCTTCTGCCGCAGTTGCTAAAGCATCAAATCCAATGTATGCAAAGAAAATTAGAAATGCACCTGCAAAAATTCCGGCCGCACCATTTGGAGCAAACGGAGTCCAGTTCTCGGGTCTTACGAAGAAAGCGCCTGCAACAACAAATAAAGCGATTACCGCAAGTTTGATAAATACCATTACACCAGCCATTTTAGTAGAATCTTTTGTTCCTTTTACCAAAATCATAGTTGTTAAAAGAACAATTACGATTGCAGGTAAATTAACACAAATCGGTAGTCCGAATAATGTCGGAACATGTACTTCAGGGGTTTCTGCAATGATTTTAGCTGCAGAAAAAGTATCGTTAACCATCCAAACAGGTGGATGGGCAAGCCAAGCTGGCAAAACATGTTCAAAACCGCTCAAAAATTGAACAAAGTGGTTTGACCAAGCGCAAGCTACAGCAATAAATCCGATTGCATATTCAAGCATTAATACCCAACCTACCATCCAGGCTGCGAATTCGCCTAAAGTAGCGAATGTGTATGTGTACGCCCCTCCGGCAACTGGAATCATTGTTGCAAATTCTGAATAGCATAATGCTGAAAAAATACATGCAAATGCTGCAATAATCATTGATACCACAAGTGCAGGACCAGCTCCTAAAGAAGAGCCATCTGCGCTGCCTGCTGCTGCAATTCCGACAACGGCAAAAATGCCTGATCCGATAATTGCGCCGACACCGAGAATAATTAAATCAAAAACTCCGAGAGTTTTTTCTAATCCTTCTGCTTTTGCTTCCGCAAGCATTTCATCCGGATTTTTAATTCTTGTAATTGTTTTCAAAAAATTGCGAGAAAGTGTCGCACGGTGAAATTTTTCAGCCATCTATTTTCCTTATAATTCTAACTTACTTGCAAAGAGGGAATCCCATTTCTTTTCTTTGCTCTACATATAATCTAGCAACAGCAGAAGCCATTGTTCTAACTCTATTAATGAAGTTAATTCTTTCATCTTTACTGATTACGCCTCTTGCATCAAGCAAGTTGAAAGTGTGAGAACATTTCAAAACGTAATCATAAGCCGGCAAAACAAGTTTTGCATTAATACAATTATCAACTTCTTTTTGATATAAATCAAATGCTGTAAATAAAGCTTTGGCATCGCTAACTTCAAAATTGTACTTAGATTGCTCAATCTCATTTTGCAAAAAGATTTCGCCATATTTTAATGTATCATTCCACATAATGTCGTATACAGATTCTTTGTTTTGAAGATACATTGCGATACGTTCCAAGCCGTAAGTCAATTCAAGCGCAACCGGCTTAACCTCAACTCCACCTACTTGTTGAAAATAAGTAAATTGTGTGATTTCCATACCATCTAGCCAAACTTCCCAGCCTACACCGGCAGCACCAAGAGTTGGAGATTCCCAGTTGTCCTCAACAAAACGAACATCATGTTCTTTCAAGTCAATTCCCATTGCTTCCAAACTCTGCAAATAAAGTTCTTGTGCATTATCAGGAGATGGTTTCAAGATAACCTGAAACTGATAATAATGTCCTAGTCTGTTTGGGTTTTCACCATATCTTGCATCTGTCGGACGTCTGCAAGGTTCAATCATTGCAGTGTGCCAAGGTTCAGGACCCAATGAACGCAAAAATGTTGCAGGGTTCATTGTAGATGCACCTTTTTCAATGTCATAAGGTTGTTGAATTATACAACCGTAATCTGACCAAAATTTTTGTAAATTAAAAACTAGTTCTTGAAAATTTAATGCCATAACATATTCCAATATATTGTACTAATAACACTTATTGCACGCTAAAAAGAACTATCCTCCTATAACGTGCTTTTCTATGCTACGACGAACATAGCATAATTGCAAATTTATGTTTCCAAATATTAAGTTTTCTCTATATTAGAGTTCAAAAATTTTATTTACGTGTTTTAATTTTGATATGAAAATTTCTGCAATTAATAATAATCAAAATACTCAAAATCGTCAGCCTAATTTTACAGGTTTGACAAAAATAATGAAGCGAAAAATCTATGTTGATGGGAAAAAAGATATTCTGAAAATTATAGGAAATAGGCAAGAATCTCAGAGTACGATAGTTGGTCAGCTCCCAAAAGGAATGTTTGCTAATTTAAGTATTGGAAAAACAAAAGAACAAATTGTTCAAGCAATTAATGATATTATGTCTACATTTGGCGCTTCGGCTGAAGAAATCAGAGGTTATGTCCCAGGTGCAAAAGCTTCTGTGGCAGAATACAGAAACAAAAGAAGCAATTCTACTGTTGAAAAGATTAAATCTGTTTTAGAAAAATATAATTTGACTAATAAAAAGGAAGAAGTGGACTTGGAATTTTTAGGCAGAGGCGATTATGGTTCTGCGTATAAAATAAAAGGTGTGCATGATGATTTTACAAATGATGATTATATTCTAAAAGTGCACACTGTTGCTGATAGAGGACCAGATTGGCATAGGTTTAAAAGTCATGGAAATTATGCAGAAATAAATACAGCGGAATATTGGTCAAACAATTGGGGGGAAAACACTCAACGAGGAAAATTCTATTTTGGAGATATCAATAAAGGTTATATGATTGATAATTTTATTGATCAGAATACTCTCCCTTATAAGAAGCATGTTAATGAGTATACATCTGGGCTAAAGTTAACAGATGAAGAACTTGCACAAAACGGCCACAATAAAATTAATGGTTATAGTATTGATTGGGGTGGAGTTCGAGTTGTTAATCGTATTAAAAATGAAAGTAAAACGGCTAGAAAAGTTTTGAATGATATAAAGAAAACAGATAGGCAATTTAGAGAACAAAAATGGTGGCAAACTTATTATAATAAACGTGATTACGATGAAACTCAGAAACTTGCTGGTTTAGCTTTATCTATAAAACATTTGCCAGAATCTAAAAAGGCTGCTTATATTGATAAATGTATGAGTTCCAATAAGCCTATGGTGGATCAAGCTCTTGGATATGTTTTAAAATATTTGCCTCATGAAGAGGCTCAGAAATATTATCAAAAACTGATGGCAAGAAATGAAGAGGTTACACAGACAATTCTAATGAATGAAATTCCACTGTTAGCTAGGAAGCCACTGCCAGAGGCTTATGATGATATGAATGTTCCGAAGGATCAAATATTCCCTGAAAAAATAAAAACGTTTTATGATATTTCTAAGAAGTATGTAATTCCGCAGGCTCAAGAACATCTTGCAAGTTATGTTCATTTGTTGCCGTCAGAATATATAATGCCGGAGTTTAGAGATTTAGTAAAGCTCGGCGATTATAATATTTATGATAGGTTGTTACACAAAATTAGAATTGTTCCAGAAGAGGAATTTCCGGCAAGCTTGAAACTAGAAATGTTAAGTGAGCTGGAGAATAGTATTGAAGATCCTTATTTAAAACAACATGCACAAAAAATTAAGATAGCGACCATTCGGAAAACTCTTGATGATTAGTTTTGTGATATTCTTGTTTACATTAAGGAGAAATTATGGCGGATAAAATTATAATATTTTCTGGAAAGCAATATGCGGGCAAAGATACTGCAGCTAAAATTATGCTTGATGAAATGCCGGATTTTAGAAGATGTGCTATGGGGGATATTATAAAATTGACTTATGGTGCTCAAAAAAATCTTACTTATGAAGAAATAGAAAAGAATAAGTCTAAATATCGTGCGGATTTAATAATACTTGGTAATTGGGGAAGAGCGCAGAGTCCTGACTATTGGCTTCAAAAAATTGTT
>USOK01000104.1 GCA_900556295.1 uncultured bacterium
CTTTGAAGGGTGGAATGCCATTTTATAAATTTGTTTCAAATAAATTTTTAACAGCATTTGAAAATATCTTCACAGGTGAAAAATTAACTGAATATCATACAGGTTTTAGGGGGTTTACACGAGAAGTTCTTGAAAAATTGCCTCTTGGAGAGTGTGATGACGATTTTATTTTTGATAACGAAATGATTGCCCTAATGTTTTATAACAACTTTAAAATAGGTGAAGTTTCTTGTCCGACAAAATATTTTAAAGAGGCCTCTTCAATAAACTTTTTGCGTTCTTGTAAGTACGGGTTAGGAGTTTTGGCTGTAAGTTTGAAATATAGACTTGCAAAAATGGGCTTGAAAACCAAAATCTTTAAACCTGATGCCAAAAAATTAGATATGTCGACAGAGATTGAGTATTATTTCAAGTAGTTTGGAGATTTAAAGGACTAAACTTCTAAGCTCGTATCAGCGGTATACGTCATTCTGAAAACATATATTGTAGGTCGGAATTGCTATTCCGACAATGATACTAAATTTTTTGCTCGAATAAACTAATATTCATGCTATAATTTACCTATGATTGATAGATATTCACGTGAAGAAATGAAAAAAATTTGGGATTTGAATTCAAAATTCCAGTATTATTTAGATGTAGAAATTGCAGTGGCTGAGGCTTATGCAGATTTGGGAACTTTCCCAAAAGAAGATATTGCAGAACTTAAGAAAAAAGCCAGTTTTAATCTAGAAAGAATTGATGAAATCGAGGCGGAAGTAAAGCACGATGTAATTGCTTTTTTGACTTGTGTAAATGAAAGTCTTGGCGATTTGGCAAAATATATGCATGTTGGAATGACTAGTTCTGACGTTATTGATACAGCTTTTGCTCTTCAAATTCAAGATAGCGGAAAAATTATTCTAAATGATTTAGATGAAACTATTCAGTCGATGAAAGAGATGGCTGAAAAGCATAGAAATACGGTTTGCATTGGTCGTTCTCACGGAATTCATGCGGAAATTATGACATTTGGCGTGAAAGTATGCAGTTGGATTGATATTTTAGAACGTCAGCGTGCAAACTTTATTCATGCGCTGGATGAAATTAGAGTAGGGCAAATTTCAGGCCCTGTTGGTACTTATAGTAATATTCCGCCGGAAGTTGAAGAAATTACTTGTAAAAAGTTGGGTTTAATGCCGGCAAGAATTTCTACTCAAATTATTGCAAGGGATTATCACGCATATTTTATGCAGTCTTTGGCGTTGATTGCAAGTGTAATTGAACAGTTTGCAACGGAAATCAGACATTTACAAAGAACTGAGGTTTTGGAGGTTGAAGAAGGTTTTGGTAAAAAACAAAAAGGCTCTTCCGCTATGCCTCACAAGAAAAATCCGGTTTTGTCAGAAAATTTGTGTGGACTTGCTCGTGTAGTGCGTGCAAATTCTATTGTAGCATTGGAAAATATTCCGCTATGGCACGAAAGAGATATTTCGCACAGTTCTGCTGAAAGAATTATCTTCCCAGATAGCTTTATGCTCGTAGATTTTATGCTGGGTAGATTTAATGGGATTGTTAAAAATCTTGTTGTACACGAAAAAAATATGCTGAAAAATACAAATAAATTTGGTGGAATTGTTTATTCTCAGAGAGTTTTACTTAAACTAATTGAAAAGGGATTGACTAGAGAGGAAGCTTATCGTCTTGTACAACGTAATGCGCTTGATGCGTTTGAAAATGACGGCGATTTTAGAATTAATCTTTTGAATGATAAAGATGTAGAAAAACTCTTAACTCCGTCAGAAATTGATATGATTTTTAATAAAGACGACTTTTTGAAAAATGTAGGTAAGATATATTCAAGAGTTTTGGGTTAAAACGTTCATTGAAATAAAAATATTTGGGGCAAACCTGTTTTTCTAAAGAACTTCGACACAACAACATTCTTCGGCTTCGGTCGATTGTTCTAAAAGAAAGGAGGGGCTTATGGATAATCTTAATTTGACATTAGTAATGTTATTTCTGATTTTGTTCATAATAAAAAGTAACGTCCACCAATAAGATAGACGTTACTTCGACTTCTAATACAGGTTACGGTAGTTAGCGCTACCGCCCCGATATTTCTATTATAACATATTTTTCGTGTTTTTCAAGTGGTATTCTTTGGTATTGTAATTATCAATTTCTCGTTTGCAAATGAAATCAATATTTTTTTACATTTCATATTTCTTTCATTTTGAAAAATTTCATGTTTATGCCATAATTTGAGTATGTGTAATAGCTATGAGGTGTGAAAGAAAATATGGCAATGAATACTCCAAAACAAACAGCTCACTTGAAAAAAGAGATTTTGGTAAGACTTATTAAGGCTTATTTGAGCGACAATTTTGAAGAAAATACAAGATTAATTCCTTATGATATGCGTCCAAAAGGAAGCGAAGTTCCTTACAGATGCTGTGTTTATAAAGAAAGAGCAGTGCTTAGAGACAGAGTAATCGCAGGACTTGGCTCTTCTATTGAAGAAACAGACGACAGCATTTTGTTATCAGAGGTTGCAAAAAATGCTGAAAACCGTGAAACTCCTGAAGAACACCCATTGACAGTTTTGACGACTGCTTGTAAAGGTTGTGTTCCATCAAGAATATACGTAACTGATTTGTGCCAAGGTTGTGTTGCAAGACCTTGCGAAAGCACTTGTAGATTTGGTGCAATTTCAGTTCACGACGGCAAATCTCACATTGATCCAGAAAAATGTAAAAACTGCGGAATGTGTGCACAAGTTTGTCCTTACCAAGCAATCCAAAGAATTATTGTTCCTTGTGAAAATGCTTGCCCGGTCGGAGCAATTGCGAAAGATGAAGACGGCCATGCAAGAATTGATTTTGACAAATGTATTTCTTGCGGAAAATGTGCATCAGCTTGTCCGTTCGGCGCTGTTCACGAAAAAAGCCAAGTTATTGATGTTTTGAAAAACATCAAAGCAGGTAAAAAAGTTATCGCAATGATAGCACCTGCAATGGTTGGACAATTGCCTTGTACAGCAACTCAGTTGAAAGAAGCAATTATGGAACTTGGTTTCACTGATGTTTACGAAGTTGCACAAGGTGCAGACATTACAAGCAAGAACGAATCAGAAGAATTTATCGAAAGAATGGGAAAAGGCGAAAAATTCATGACAACTTCTTGTTGTGCAGGCTATAACGAGCTTGTTGATAAGCATTTGCCGGAAATGAAGCCGTTCCGCTCTGACACAAAAACTCCGATGTACTATACAGCAGAAATTGTTAAAAAGGAAAATCCTGATGCAATAACAGTATTTTTCAGCCCTTGTGTTGCTAAAAAACGTGAAGCACTTAACAATTCAAATGTAGATTTCGTTCTTAACTATGAAGAAATCGGTGCTTGGTTTACAGCAAGAGAAATCACTGTTTCTGACTGCAAAGACAGCGAATTCGCAGCTCAATCATCAGCGGAAGCTCGCAACTACTGTGTAACAGGAGGGGTTGCAAAAGCTGTTCAAGCTCTAATTCCGGAAGATGTTGAAGTAAAACCTGTTTTAATTGACGGTTTGACAAAACAATCAGTTAGAGATTTGAAAAAATACGCTAAAAACGGTGCTTGTGACTTGGGTAATTTAATCGAAGTTATGGCTTGTACAGGTGGTTGTTTGGGTGGAAACTCAACAGTAAACGCTTACAAACCGGCTTTGAAACAAGTTACAGCTTACGTAAACGAGAGCAAACCGTTTTCAGAAGTGCATAAGTAAATTTAAGTGAAAAGGTGAATAGTATTTAAGATACTAAGTTACTAGGGCACTAAGACACTAAGTTCATTACAATTGAAAAGTCCCCTCAAGTGGGGATTTTTCAATTATAAATAAGCGGTAGGTTGGGCATACTTGCCCAACAATAAGGAACAATAAATATAGGTTGGGGTTTTTACCACAACAACATAAATTTAGTAATTTATGCAATAGTAGGTTGGGCATACTTGCCCAACAACAAGGGACAAAAATGTAGATTGGGTTTCTGCCCCAACAAAATAAATTTAGCGGTATACGCCGACAACAATAAGAAGATAGAAATCATGAATACAAAGAAGAGAAAAATTAGTATAATTGGGTCAACCGGTTCAATCGGGACTCAGGCGTTGGAAGTTATCGAAAAACTTCAAGATAAATTTGAAATTATCGCCCTTGCAGGCGGCCACAATGTAGAATTGTTGACAAAGCAGGCGGAAAAATTTAAGCCGAAATATATTTGTCATAACGCTCCTTGCGACTGTAATGACAAAAACGGCGATTACGAAATTCTCCACGGTTCAGAAGGACTTGAAGAAATTTGTTCTAACAAAGAAAACGACATTATTCTAGTCGCTTGCTCAGGCAAAATCGGGTTAAGACCGACTTTGACAGCTATTAGAAACGGAATCGATATCGCTCTTGCAAATAAGGAAACACTTGTTATGGCAGGTGATATCGTTATGGCTGAAGCAAAAAAATATGGTGTAAAAATCGTTCCTGTTGACAGTGAACACTGTGCAATTCATCAGTGCATAAAAGATATTAAGCAGGTGGATAAATTGATTATCACCGCATCTGGTGGACCGTTTCTTCATAAAACCGTGGAAGATATGAAAAATGCAACGGTTGAACAAGCACTCGCCCACCCGAGATGGAATATGGGCAAAAAAATTACCGTTGATAGTTCAACTTTGATGAACAAAGGGCTCGAAATTATTGAGGCACACCATTTGTTTGGATTTGATTACGACGATATTGACGTTGTAGTTCATCCGCAAAGCATTGTACATTCTGCAATTGAATACGTTGACGGAAGCGTTATCGCACAACTCGGACTTCCAAGCATGCATATTCCAATTCAGTACGCAATCACTTATCCTGAACGCTTTGAGGGGATTAAGTCAAAAAGTTTCAGTTTTGCAGAAATCGCTCATTTGGATTTTGAAAAACCGGATTACGAGAAATTCCCAACCGTTAAACTTGCTTATGAAATGGGTAGAATGGGTGGCACTGCAACAGTCTGTTTGAATGCTGCAAACGAAGAAGCTGTTTTTGCGTTTTTGGATGGAAAAATTAAACTTTATAATATTTATGAAATCACAAAAAAAATGTGTGATGAACATAAAGTTATTCAAACTCCGACAATCGACGAGATTTTTGCCATAGATAAAGAAATTCGTGAAAAAACGAAAGAATATATAAATATGGTGCATTAAAAATACTTATTACAGATAAAACGGTTCTTAATTATTAAATTAAGAACCGTTTAGACTTCGTTCAGAGCTTTGGTAGCCTGAGAAACTCCCACTATGTGATTATATTATAACTTATTTTTCATAAAATTCGATCCTTATAATTAGTTTAGTTACAAAATATCAAGAGGGTCGACATCAATTGCAAGGCGGATATCCTTTGGCATTGTAATCTTGTTTAAAAAGCTTGAAACAAATCGGTGTCCTTTTTCGCCCATTTTGTTTTTTATTAAAATCTGAAAACGATATTGACTATTCAATCTCTCGATTACGCAAGGCGAAGGTCCAAGTACCTCTAGCCTTTCTGATATGCCAAATTTTTCAACCATCAAGCAAAGTCGCATCGCAATTTCTTGCGCAGATTTTTCTGCCCTGAAACCGTTTTGAGAACTCAAAATCAACCTTATTATCTGGCTAAACGGCGGATAATCAAACTCTTCACGTGCCGCAATTTCTGTTTCATAAAACTCTCCGTAATTTTGCGACTTCGCACTTTCCAAAGCATAAAAATCCGGGTTATAAGTCTGAAAAAGCACTTTCCCCGCAAACTCACCTCTTCCGGCACGCCCTGCAACCTGTGTCAAAAGTTGAAAACCTCTTTCTGATGCCCTAAAATCAGGCAAATTGAAACTTGCATCAGCGGAAATTACACCAACTAGCGTAACATTCGGGTTATCCAGACCTTTTGCAATCATCTGAGTTCCAACCAAAATGTCAATATCACCACGTTGGAATTTCTCTAAAAGCCTTATGTGTTCACCTTTTCTAACCAAA
>USOK01000105.1 GCA_900556295.1 uncultured bacterium
CTATGTCTTTTAATCTGTCAATAATAAAATCTGCACAGCGAACCTGAATATATTCTTCTGCTTTTTCCATTTCCGCAACAGCTCTGCTTACTGTTGGGTCAATATCATACCAACGTTTTTTCATAATAAATTCATAATACAGATAGTTTTTAATTCTGTCAAGTTGAAATTATTTGTTTGTATGTTGTATAATTCTGCTATGAAAAAGAGATTAATAGCTTTATTTATATTATTTTCATTTATAGGAACAAATTCGGCTGTATTTGCGGATGTTTTGCAGGGGCATGCAGAAAAATCTGAAAAGTACGAACAGCAGTTACAGCAGGAACTTTTTACCGGAAAAGTTGAAACATTGGACAGAAAAGATGTTATTAATATGACTGTTTCTCAAGTATTGGACAGTAATATTAATATTGAAGGAGATGAATTTTTTGCAGAGGTAACAGATGAAGTAAAAGGCGATAAAGGCGTGATTATTCCGAAAGGAACGATTGCCCATGGAAAAATTACTCAAACCGGAGATGCCAAACGTCTTGGACGTCAAGCATGGATAAACTTGGATTTTGATTATTTGGTAACTCCGGATGGGCGAGAAATTCCGATTGAAGGCAAAATGTCTACAAAACTTCATCCGGTAGCAGAAGCATCTAAAATAGTTGTACAAGATGTCGGCTATACGGTTGCTGGTGGAGCAGTTGGAGGGTTTATGGCTCTTAATTGGCTTGGTTTGGAAGCTGCTATCGCATCTCAAGGCTATACAATAGCCGGTGGGGCTGCGGTTGGGGGAGCAATCGGTTTAGGAATGGCTTTGATAAGAAAAGGTAGTGATGTATTGATTGCACCTGGGGATCAAATCAGAGTTAAAATTAATACTGCAGTGGAACTCCCTGTATATAAGGAGAGTGCTTTAATGCAGCATGAAATGTTTTATCCTGGTTTGGATATTCGCATCAGTGATATTAAACATGAGAAAGATCCGTTTGGTGAAGTTAATACGATTACTTTGACTGTAATGATTTCTAATATGTCCGATAAAACTTTTTCGGGGTTGGATATGGCCTTAGTAAATGATTATAATTCTGTTTTTAGACCGTCCATTTTTGGTGATACAAAGTTAATGTTTAAACAAATTCGTCCCGGAGATAAATTCGCTGGAAGAGTTTCTTTTGCTGTGGATAATATAAACAGAAATTTTTGGTTGACATTTTATGATAGAAGAAATGGTACAGCATTAACAAAAATATCAATTGATAATGCATATAGGAATGTTTCTGAAAAGACAAAAAAGAAAAATCAAAAATTAAGAAAGAAAAAAACAAACTTTAAAAAAGAGGAGGATCTCCTAGATATAAGGTAATTGTAACGAATTTATACAATTGTCTTGAAATAAAAACAAACTATGTTACAATGTTAGTAGTTAGTAGTAAAGAAAGTAGAGGAACGTATGGTTTGCGGTAAATTGGAAATTGATATTTTGAATTCATTTTGGTCTTTGACGAAGGATAACGAAGACAGAGATGTTTCTATTCAAGATATTGTTGATGATTTGTCTGCTAACGGTGTTGAAAGGGCTTATACAACTATTAAAACAGTAATGGATAGACTTACTGTAAAAGCGATATTAGTTCGTTACAAAGTTGGTAAAAAATTCTTCTATAAATCTGCTATGAATAAAGAAGAAATGGCTTTAGATGCTGTTAAAACAGTTGCAGAACAATTCTTTGATGGCAATTTTACAGATATGATTAGATTTATCGAAAGAGAATCAGAAAATATTTTAGTGTAGTATGAGTGTTTTAGAAGATAGAGTTTATGTAGCCGGTCTTATTAGGCAGGTATTAATTTCTCGTTTGTGTGTAAGAGAAGCTATTTTGAATTTTCCACGTGATACAGAAGATAAAAGTATTCAATCTGCATTTCACGCGCTTGTGCACTATGAAGCTGATGAAGATTTACGTGCTAGAGATAGTTTGTATAGAGAAGAACAAGACGATTATTTAGAATTTATATCATATGTTTTAGAACGAGGTGAAGATTTACCAGAAAATATTATCGAAAACTATGAAAAATATTATGCTTGTGCTAATATCCCTCATGAAGAAAACACAAAAGGTTTTTTTAAAGGTTTTTTCAGGTTCCTGAACATTAAAGGAAGTTCTGACGTAAACATTAAATAACAGTTTATACAAAGTTATAATTAAGGAGAAAGAATGAAGAAGAAATTATTAACATTATTAGCAGTAATGTTGCTTGTTAGCGGATGTGCTCTTGCGAAACCAAAGCAAAATACATTAGATGTTTTGCCGTTATTTTCATCTCAATCAAACCAAGCAAACAGGTTATGGGTTGGGACTTTCCAACTTGCTTGGAATGATTTGATGGATGGTATTGTAAAAGGACCGGTTTTGTTTACAGGCAAAACTCCGTCTGTAGTAAGACAATTGAACAACCAGGATTTTAAAGCTGATCAATTGTCAGAAAATTCATATTACAAAACATATGGAGAAACTTCCCCAGAACTAAAAAAAGCTATAGAGGAAGGTATCAAAGAAAAATTTGGTGAAACAAGCGATGTTTTGGACGGTGCTGATTGGACAAGAGCGAATGGGAAATACACAGTTTACGCTATGTTGAAGAAAGATTTCAAATTCTTAAAGGCTTTTGACAAGCTAAAATCTGAAAAATTCGGAAAATCTGCAAAGAAAGTTCAATACTTTGGAATTGACAAAAAGAGCAACCACGAATTGTATGACAACGTAACTGTTTTATTCTACAACTCTTCAAAAGATTTTGCAGTAGGCTTATTAACACAAAGTGACGATATCGTATATTTATACAGAACTGATGATAACAAATCTTTTGACAAGCTTTACGCTGATATGCAAAAGAAACAGTCTGCATATAAAGATGTGGCAGATTTTGGAGAAAAAGATGAACTAAAAGTTCCAAATATCAATTTATATAAACTAAAATCTTTTGACGAAGTATGCGAAAGACAAATTAAAGGAACAAATATAAAAATTGACAAAGCAGTCGAAACAGTTGATTTCAAAATGAACAACGAAGGTGTTAAATTGAAATCAGAAGCATTAATTATGACTAAAATGACAGCGTTAGCACCGGAAGCTTCTCATCCGAGAAAACTTTATTTCAATGATACATTTGTAATGTTCTTGCAAGAAAGAGATAAGCAACAACCTTATTTCGCTCTTAGAGTTGATGATGTTGCTGCAATTAACAAATTACAAAAATAAAATTTCATTAATAAAAAAGACGAGGTTACAGAAATGTAATCTCGTTTTTTTATGCTAATATTAAACTATGGCAAAAGTAAAATCGAAATGGGTATGTCAAGAATGTGGATACGAAGCAGCCGGATATTTGGGAAAATGTCCTGAATGCGGAAGTTGGGGAAGTTTGGTTGAAGAAATGCAATTTGCCACACCAAAAGCAACTCAAAACTCTGTTCACGATGAATTTATAAATACTGAAAAACCGGAGCTTTTAAAAGATATTCATATCGGCGAAGAAGTTCGTGTTTCAACAAATATATCTGAGTTTGACCGAATTTTAGGCGGTGGACTCGTTCAAGGTTCTCTTGTTCTTATTGCAGGCGACCCTGGGATAGGAAAATCCACAATACTTTTGCAAACAAGCGGACAACTTTGCAAGAACAATAAAAAAGTTTTATACGTTTCTGCAGAAGAAAGCGCAAGTCAACTAAAATTGCGTGCTCAAAGGCTCTCAATAAACTCTGACAACCTTTATGTTTATCCGCAAACCTCAATGGAAAGTATTAAGTCACAGATTGAAGATATCGCTCCCGACATCGTTGTTATAGACAGTATCCAAGCAATTTACTCGCAAAATGTAGCGAGTTCCGCCGGAAGCGTTTCACAAATCAGAGAATGTACAAACCTCTTGATGCACATTGCAAAATCCAAAAACATCACGGTAGTCGTAATCGGACACGTTACAAAAGATGGAAACATCGCAGGACCAAAGGTCTTGGAGCACATGGTTGACACCGTCATTTACTTTGAAGGCGACAAATACAAGTCTTATAGAATGTTGCGTTCAATGAAAAACAGGTTTGGGAATACTTCTGAAGTCGGGATTTTTGAAATGCATACAGACGGGCTTCACGAGGTTAAAAATCCTAATGAATTGTTCTTAAATGAACGTTCACAAGTCGCTGCTCCTGGTAGTGCAATTATCGTTACAAACGAAGGAACCCGCCCGCTTTTGGTTGAAATTCAAGCTCTTGTTGGTACAACTCCATACCCGACTCCAAGACGAGTTACAAACGGAGTCGACACAAGCAGAGTTTTACAGATTTTGGCAGTTTTAGAAAAACGAGTAGGGCTGAACCTCTCAAAACAAGATGTTTACGTAAACGTTATGGGTGGCATAGATGTTTCTGAACCGTCAGCAGACCTTGGAATTGCACTAGCTGTCGCAACTTGCGCAAGAGATGTTGTAGTTGACCCTCAAACTGTAATTATCGGAGAAATCGGCTTGTCGGGCGAAATTCATCCTGTTAATAATATTGAAAAAAGATTGAATGAAGCAGTAATGTCAGGGTTTAAAAAGGCGATAATTCCATTTGCTAATAAAATTGAAGATAAGAGAATTGAAATAGTTCCTGTAAAACGTTTGATGGATGCAATTACGGCTTGCGTTTCTGCACAGTAGAATTTAACATTTTGTCAATGAATTATTTTGACGAATATTTTAATTATTTCGTTGCTACTCCTTTTGCATCTTTCAGTATAAAAGGTCTTACGAAAGCCCAAGTTCCGTATAATGACGTCAAAAGTCCTGCAAGCATTGTCCCTTTAAAAAGTTTTGGGTGTTTAACTCGATCTACTAATCCGCCTATTGTGACCAATGTTGTTCCGGTCATAATTCCTAAATATCCCTTGAAAATTGTACGAGAAACAACAATTGTATCTGTCATATCTGCAGAATTTTTGACGTGTTTGTGCAGATTGTCCAAAAAACCGTCTTTTTTCGGTTGAGTGTTGCCATAAAAGTGTTGACCATAAGTGATGTTTGCTATTTTCATAATTTCCCCTTAGTCTGGGATATATTCGAGTATATCCTGAATTCTACAATCGAGAGCATAACACAATTTGTTTATAGTTTCAAGTTCTATTGTTTTGGTTCTGTTGTGATAAATTTTAAAAACTGCTACATGACTCAAACCTGCGACTCTTGCAGTTTCAGCCATGTTCATACGTCTAATTCCCATCATTTCTGATAACTTATTTTTAATCATGAATAAAGTGTATCATTATAAATATAACAAATTCTTTTATTAAACACTTGAATAATATTATTAAATATGTGATTATTAATATAGTAACTTTGTTTAATATTTAAAGGAGAAGTAATGAAAAAAGGTTTTACTTTAGCAGAGGTTTTAATTACTCTTGGGATTGTTGGAGTTGTATCAGCTTTGACTTTGCCAACATTGATTAACAATTTTCGAGCTAAAGCTTTAGAAACTAGTTTTAAAAAGGCGGATGCGGTACTTACTAAAGCAATGCAAACAACTATGTTTGAGCATGGAATAACGAGATATTATGATTTTGGGCAATATTGTAAAGGGAATTATTGTACTGATACGAAAGCTTCTGACTATGCTGATTTACAAGCAACTTGGAGAGAGCAGTTTAGTGGAATTGTTAGTGAGGTAAGTTTACAGGATATTCGTTCTGGCAAATATAAAATGTTCAATTTCTTTGGAGGATCTGCGAGATTTGATTATGGTTGTTATTTTACTAATTTTGCTTGGAGCAGAAAAGGTTTTATGTTAAAAGATGGAATGCTTGTTAGTGAAGTTTATTTTGATGCAAATAACGCTTCAGAAATTGGTTCGACGTATCATAAATGGACAATAATACCGTATGTTTTTTTTGATACTAATGGTCCGGCCAAAGGCCCTAATAGATTTGGT
>USOK01000106.1 GCA_900556295.1 uncultured bacterium
CCTTTGTCATCATAAGTGTATTCATAGCTTTCAGTAACCTTGCCTTTGTCATCTTTCCAAGTTTCAGTCAACTGGTTACCTTTGTCATCATAAGTGTATTCATAGCTTTCAGTAACCTTGCCTTTATCATCTTTCTCAGTTTCAGTCAACTGGTTACCTTTATCATCGTATGTAGTTTCTGTTGTTGCTTTTCGCAAGCTTGCCGGATGTTTTCTTGTTAACATATAACCGTTATCGAGTTCAGTTCTGGTATATTCTCCATCTTTATCTTTACCACCTATTTCAATTGGTTTACCATTAACAATAGAAAAATCTTTGTATTTGTCTCCTCGTTGAATACGGTAATCACCGTTTTCTAATTGTATTTTTTTATACTCTCCTTCTTTGTCTTTTCCGCCAATTTCAACTTGTTGATCGTTTTTATCAGTATAGTCAGTATATACTTCGCCTCGAGTAATTCTGTATGAACTATTGCCAAGCTCTGTTCTCGTATAATTTCCAATAGAATCTTTGCCCTGTATAATTTTACCTGTACCATCTTGAATGATAAATGTTTTATTTTGAATATTTTCTGTTTTTGTTTGCATTACATCACCTTTAGCGTTTTTCTTGACAGTACGTTGTTCCTTATTTGTTGGTGCATATGTTATAGTTGTATTACCTTGGTCATCAGTTTCGGCTGTTTCAATTTTTTCAGATATCCCAACAACATCTTTCAAAAATCCAAAGAAAGTTTCTGCTTTTACATTTTTTAAACCCAAACTATCCAACAACTTGCCGGCTTCTCGTTTTGAAAAAACTTCATTTTTGGAATATTCATGTATTTTGTCTTTTAGTAAATTGATTTCACTTTCTTCTAAAACTCCAGCTGTTTTACCGTTAGTATCAAGAGCTTTGAATATATTGTTGTAATCTTCTACCAATTGCTTGTTATCTGCTGTATTTCCGCTAAAAATACTTTTGTTGCCGGTATTAGTGACATCATTTGCACTTAAACCTGCTTTTAAAGAGTTTAAATCGATTGAATCTGCATTTTTGGTTTTGCCTAACCTTACATTGAAATCTACCATATTTCCTCCTATTTTGTTATCACATTTGTTGTATCGGTAAATTCTTTTTAAATCTTTAGAGCAGATTTTATACTACTACTACTACTACTACTACTACTACTACTGCGTTTGCGACCTTTGTAACAATTTTTTAAATCTCTTAACATTTGGTTTATTATTAAAAAATGATTAAACAACTCTCTTCTAAATGTCTACCCATGCTTTGTAAAAAATTTTTCTCGCAATAAAAAAGACCAACCTGCGGTTAGTCTGGAAAAAGGGAAAGGAAACAAAATATTATTTGTGAGTAGTGAACAGTGAATGGTGAATGAACCATTTCAAATATTCACTATGTATATTTTTGAGCGTTAGCGAAAGTAACGAACTATTCACAATTCACTAATCACTATTCACTCGGCTATCGTCTACCCGAATGTTTTGAATGTTGACTCAGTATTCTTTTCGATTACTTTTTGTACAGCATCCATTTCTGTAGAAATTGCGTCTTGTTCAGTGTCAAGCTGTTTCAATCTTAATTCTAAGTTTTTATCTTCCGCTTGAATAATTTCAATTTTGGCGTTAATTTCTTGAATAGATTGATCATATTGATACTTGTCATATTCGTATTGGTTCATCGCATCATTGTATTTAGCTTGATCTGTTGCAGTGTTAGTAGTAACAGCATAAGTAACTTCGTCATCTTCTCCAGGGTTTAGTGTTACGTTAATGATACGTCCGGAAGCATCTTGCTCCATTCTTGCTTTAACCCCTTTAACTTCTTCAGTCTTTTGAGCTGATCCGATAGTGTAAGCCGGAATGTTGCTTTGAGAAGAACCGTTTTGAGAATAAATCGCATTATCAAGAACAGATTTTTTGTTGAAGTATGGAGACCAAGTACCTGTAGAAGTGTTTTGAACATATCTAACCATCCAAGCACTGTCATTTCCATATTGATCGTTCAAGATTTTAATGTATTCGCTTTCTTCTTCTTTCAATTTAGCAATTTGATCAGGAGAAAGAGTTTTTAAATAATCGTCATCAAAATCACATTCAGTTTTAGTGCTTACAGTGTTTTGTCCTTTGTTAGTGTAGGCATCTTTGTATGTGTTAGTCTTTTCATCGTAAGAAGCGTAATATTTACCATCTTCTTTGTTGTAATACCAACCAGAAGAAGTAGCAGTAACATTGCCATCTTTATCATATTCTTTAACAGTGAATGTCAAATCATCAGTAAGTTCTCTTAAAGTTTTAGCCCCAACATTGTAAGTGCCTGTAGTTTTGTTTTTAGTAACTATAGATTGTCCTGCAGATACCGCAGCGAAATCGTCAGTCCAAGAAGAAGTGTAGCTAATAAGATATAATCCGTTAGATTGAGCAATCATTGTAGAAATAGAGTTGCTCAAAGCACCATCTTCAAAAGTGTAAACCGTTTTAGTGTAGTCGTCAACAGACGGTGGAACCGGTACAGCCATACCAAGAAGTTGGTTGTAGTAGTTAGCAGATTGGTTCGACAACGTAGTACGTTGTTGGTTAATCTGTTGGCCTTCAAATTCAACATTTGTTTTTCTTGCAGTTAGACCTAAGAATCTAGCCTGCGAAGCTGCCATACCCATGACCTGTCTTCCTTTCCGTTTGTTTCCTTATGTTTTTCATGACGGCAGATTCGCCTAAAAACTTTAATATTTTGGAAAGAATTGTTAAGATTTTGTAACATGTGTTGCTAAAAAGTACTGTTTTCAAGTAGTTCCGTTGCTGTGTCGGTAAGCACTACATACAGATGAAACTGTTTTTTGTAACTATATAATTCTATGTGGTTTGGTTAATAATCTAGCTTCGACACGTTCTTTTATTGCTCCTTGTGGTTCATAGTATGGCGATACAGTCATTACTTTAGCAGCAATATCTGGGTAGTAGTAGATAAATCTTAATTCACTTGATGTTAATGGCTTTTGCGTATGTACGTTGGCGTAACGAGCTAATTCAAGAATATTACGTGCTTCGTGTTCGTCTTTGAATTCCAATTCAAGATTATCATAAACATTTCTGAAGCCTTTAATTCCTCCGTATTCGCCGGTGGTAATCATTCTGCCTGTTTCAATTATTTCCGGTTCACCTCTACCAAGTTCTTCAAAGTCGTAGAGTTCATAATTTCTTCTGTCTTTTAATGCTCCATCAGCATGAATTCCGGATTCGTGTGCGAAAGCATTATCACCTACGGCAGGCTGGTTTATTGGAATTGGTACTCCAAAGGCGTATGAAGTATATTTGGCAAGTTTCCATGCTTTGCTTAAATCAATATTCGGATCAATATTGTACCTTTGTCGAAAACCTGCGGATTTAAGAATCGCTAGCAAGCATGACACCAAGTCTGCATTTCCTGCTCGTTCTCCCATTCCGTTTATTGCGGTATTAATGTATGCGTCAACGCCGGCGTCAATTGCTGCACGAGCACCCATTACAGAACAAGCTACAGCCATGCCAAGATCGTTATGAAAATGCATTTCAATAGGTATTTCCGTTTCTTTGGCGATTTTATAAATTCTTTCGTAAGTCGTTTGTGGGTCTTCATAACCCAATGTGTCGCAGTATCTAAAGCGTTTTGCACCTGCTTTTTTAGCTTCATTTGCGTATTTTATCAAAAAATCAATATCACTACGAGAAGCATCCTCTGCATTAACTCCTACATCAACAGCACCTAAAGATTTCGCACATTCGACCGCTTCACAAGTCATATTAATTATATCTTGTGGAGTTTTTTTGCCTAAATATTTTCCGTTAATCATTTGTTCTGATGTTGATTGAGAAAGATTAATATATTTTAATTTAGGAACATTCTTAAAAGAAAGTTCGACATCAGACGCAATTCCTCTCATCCATCCAGAAAGGCGAGTTCTTGAAATAACTCCACGTTCAACTAGTTCCAAGTTCCCATTAAGGTAATTAATTTCGTGCTGAGTAGTTGGGAAACCAAATTCTGACTGGGTAATCCCCATGTCATCTAACATTAAGTTAATAATTGTTTTTTGCAATTTTGCCAACCCTAGCCTTGATGTTTGAACTCCATCTCTATTTGTAACGTCAACAAAATAAATTTTATTTTCCCTCATAAACACTCCTTTGTACACAAATCTAAAAAACTTGCATTTTTAGAAAATATTAATTACAATATTAAGTATGAAGTCTTTTATGATTTCTGTCAAGCATCTTTATAAAAACATAATATTATGACAAATACAAAACAATTAGAGAAAAAAATTAATAGAGAGTACAAAACAGGCAATGTAAAGAGTGCCATAGAATTATGTCAAATAGGATTGCAAGATGATCCGACAAATGCAGATTTGCATGTCAGACTTGGTGATTTATATTTGGCATGGCATTTAGATATTTATAATTCATGCCAATACATAGATGAAGCTATTACGGAATACCAAAGAGCATTAGAAACATACATAGATTCTGCTGAAATTTATTTTAAAATCGGTCAAGCCCACTTTTTTAAAGGGGATTTGGATAAAGCTGTAAATTACTTAGATACAGCAATTTCAAAAGATAAAAAGTTGGGTAAAGCGTATTATCTTTTAGCTGAAACTTATACCAAGAAAGCAAGATTTGTTGATGCGGTAATGAATGCGAAAAAGGCTATCAAAGCTATGCCGATGGCAAATTCTTGTGCTCACTTTTTATTATCCAGTTTATATAATATCTCATCTGCTAGAAGTTTTAAAAACTATTGTTTGTCAAAATTTGAGTTTGCATTATCAGTATTAACTCTTCCATTTGATAAAATTGCAATTGGTAATGTTTCAAGAATGCTATCTTATGCAAAATTTCTTCCAATGCTTGTAAAAGGAGCGTATCTTGTTCAAGTTAACAGACTGAGTGAAGCGTTGGAGTTGTACAGAGAGGCTGTAGACAAAGCTCCTGGATTTGTCCCCCTATATTGCTTGCTTGGAGATATTTATCGTTCTTTGGGGCAGTTTGATGATGCTATTACTGAGTATAAAATGGCTATTTGGCTTGATGGGTTAAATATTCCGGCATATAGACATCTTTGTCAGGCTTATGAAGAACAAGGTGATTATGATAGTGCAGTTGATATTTATGAGAAATTAATCCAAATTATGCCGAATATGCCAGATGTTCATTCTAACCTTGCAAATATTTTATATGTAAAAGGCGACATTGATAG
Organism: uncultured bacterium; assembly: GCA_900556295.1. Lineage (GTDB taxonomy): Bacteria > Cyanobacteriota > Vampirovibrionia > Gastranaerophilales > Gastranaerophilaceae > Stercorousia. The sequence goes on from USOK01000106.1 coordinate 5,242, forward strand.
TGCTATTTCACATTTCCAAACTGCAGTTACATTGAATCCTAAAAAACAATGGACAAGCGTAATTAATCAGACCTTAGGCTTTGTATATCAAGAATCTAAACAGGATTTGGATGCTGCAATAAGTTCTTATCAAAGTGCTTATCTTTTGACTCCAAAAGATATTGATATATATGTAAATCTTGGGAGTGCTTTTTATGACAAAGAAGATATTGAAAACGCTTTACAAGTTTATAGAAATGCACTTGATCTTGATCCGGAAAATGCCAAAATTCATTGTAATTTAGGCTTTTTATACTGGGGTAAAGGCGATATAGATGAAGCTTTGAAAGAATATGGCTTGGCAATAAAATATGATCCTAATTATGACATTGCTTACAACAATATGGGTGTAATATACCTTGATGACTTAGGAAGGGTAAAACAAGCAGCTGATTTGTTCAAAAAGTCAATCGAATGTAACCCGAATTATGCATTGGCACATTTTAATTTAGCTCGTGCAATTGCAATTACAGGAGATAAAGTAGAAGCAGCTAAACTCTATCAAGTTGCACAAGATATAAATAAAATTACTAATGAAATTGACCCGCAAGACATTTTAGATAAGATTAATGCATTGTTTGAATAGTTTTTTTATAAGTTGCCCAAAAATGTTAAAATTTTATTTTTTTTTGAGATTATTTAATCTGGAATCGAAAAGGAGGAATAGAAAAT
>USOK01000107.1 GCA_900556295.1 uncultured bacterium
TGCGGGGTCAAAGAGTGTAAACTGATCTAACAAATCTTTTATATCCATAATTGTTCCAACAGCACAACCCGTTTCAGTCTGTTTTACTTCAGAATTTTCACATTTAACTTTTGTACCTGTTTCAAAATCGACTGTTCTTGTGGTACAAGTTAATCTTGAGATTGAAATTATACTTGATAAAGCTTCTCCACGAAAACCAAGTGTATGAATATCAAACAAATCCTCGTCAGTTCGAATTTTGCTTGTGGCGTGTTTTGAAAACGCAAGCATAATGTCGTCAGGGTGAATCCCACAGCCGTTATCTGCAACCCTAATATCACGGCAGTCGTTGTTGATTTCAACGCTGATTTTTGTAGAACCTGCATCAACAGAGTTTTCAACCAATTCTTTTACGACAGATGCTGGCCGTTCAATAACTTCGCCCGCTGCAATCTGATTTATTAAGTGTTTTGAAAGTTGTTGTATCCTCGCCATAAATTCAATCCCTCAATCTAATTCTCAATCTACATCAAACACAAATTCATCTAAATGTTTGATTACAAATTTGAAACATTTTTATACGATAGTAGGGCGATAAGTTGATAGGGCTGTTAAGCTCTAGGACGTTAAGCAGCTAGGCAGCTAAGAAGTTAGGCGGCTAGCAATATTTAAGATAGGGAGATTGAAGACTTGGCAAGAGTTAGAACAAATACAAAATTAAAACCGTCGAAAAAAGCAGATTTGCAGGTTGTAAAACCTGTCAAAACCACTCGTTACAGCGATATTGACTTGAATAATTGGAGAGCTTACGATCACGTAAAAACTGATACATTGTGGGAATTCCCGACAAGATTAAAAGAAGGCGGACACTCTAACGAATACCACGGAAACTATATCCCTCAAATTGCGCAACAATTATACGAAAGATTTACAAAGAAAAATGACGTTGTGCTTGACCTATTCTTCGGTTCCGGAACTTCCGGTATTGAGGCAATTAATATGGGCAGACGCTGCATTGGCGTTGAGTTGAAAGACGAGCTTGCAGAAAGTGTTTCTCAAAAATTCACTCCAAAACAACTTGTAACTGATGTTCGTATTATTTGTGCAGATTCAGCTTCTGAGGAAATGAGAGAGAAAGTTCAAGCAAGTTTAGATATTATGCGTGAAGAAAAGGCTCAGTTCTTAATTCTTCACCCACCTTATGATGATATTATCAAGTTTTCTGATAAAAAAGAAGATTTGTCTAATTGCGACACTACAGAAGAGTTCTACGATTTGTTTGCAAAAGTTGCAAAAAACGGCTATGACATGCTTGAAAAAGGTCGTTTTGCAGCATTAATTATTGGCGACAGCTATAAAAATTCAGAAGTTCAGCCACTAGGGTTTGAATGTATGGCGCGCATGATGGCATTAGGATTTAAATTAAAAGGGATTATCGTAAAAGATATTCAGGGTAACGAACGCGCGAAAGGAAAAACTGCAAACTTGTGGCGTTATAGAGCGTTAGCAGGTGGATTTTTTATCTTTAAACACGAATATGTTATGATTTTTGAGAAAAAATAAGAACATTAATATATTATTTATTATTATGCTTGTAACATATCTTAAATAATAATTTAATTACTATTGGTTTCATTTATAATTAAGCCAATGAATACCATTTTAGCAAATACTGGATATAAACAAAGTTTTGGAACAGATTTTAATAACAAATCAGTGGCAAAACGTCGTGTTAGAACATACAGCAGAGATATTTCTACGGCAGATAAGGCCAAAGCCTTTATCGGGTCTGTCGTCGGAACTGCTATTCCAATGCTAATAATGATGAAAAAACAAAATGTAAAAAAACCTCTGAAATTGAAGTACGGAATGTGGGATATGATAGGAGTTTCCGCCGGTTCAATTGTCGGTGGAGTCGGAGCAGGAATGATTGCCGAAGATAAAAATGTTCAAAAAAACAGACTTAAAGAAGGTCTTTTTCAATTTATGAACGCTTCTATTCCAACTTGGATTGTCGGAGGAGTAATTAGCCTCTGCGAAAACAGCGAGAAATATAACAATAAAAAAAGTAAAATATTATCAGTAATCGGCGGACTTCTTGTAGGAATGTACGGTGCTGCTGCATTATCAAACGTGGTAACAGATCCCAAAGACAAATATCCTGATAGAAAACTTACATTTAAAGATGCGTTGGCAAATATTGATGACGGGCTTGGAGCTCTCGCAATAGCAAAATTTCCAATGATAGAAAAATTAAACATCGGACGCTTTTTACCGATAATTTATGCAGCTTGTGGCTATAGGGCAGGTCAAAGTAACTAAACTCTAATCGTTTTTGCAACTTTGTCCATTAACTCTTTCCAACTTTCTTTTTCTCCGAGTCGGAATAGTTTTACACTGTCGTACCAGTCGCAGTGTGTCAAATCCATGTGCCATCTCCAATTGTAGTTGTATGGTAAAAGTATTATACAAGGTTTCCCCATTGCTCCTGCTAGATGTGCTAAAGATGAATCGCTTGAAATTACAAGATCAACATTTTCTAGAGCACCGGCAGTATAAGAAAAGTCTTTGAAATCCTTGCTTAAGTCAGTAATATCGTATTTATCTGCAAGTTTGATGAATTCTTCTGCGCCTTCAAAAGTTTGTGCAGAATAAATTTTTGTATTCGGTAAATCAAAAAGAGGAGAAAAAGCTTCTACATTAATAACTCTGTCGGTTTCGTAATAAGTGTTTCCCTGCCATTTAATAGCAATTTTAAATTTGTCATTATTAAAATATTTTTGTTTGAAATATTTGATTTTATTAGGAGTTGCATTCAAATATTTATCATGATGCATAAATATTTGATCATTTTTTAAGCCCAAAACGTACGGAATACTTAAGAAAGGTAGGTGGATATCGAAATCGGTATTGCCTTCTTCATAAAACAAGTTCATAACATCTGCATCAGGAAAATTATCCCTGAAAAGTTGTGACAACTCTTTTTGAGGTTTAATTAAAAGTTTTTTACACCGTTTCTGCAGTTCTGGAATATATCTTGCAAACATAATCATATCGCCAAAACCGGCTTCGTAATACGTATAAAGTGTTTTGTCAGAAATATCTTCCCCTTTCCACAATGGAGCTTTCTTTAGTAAATGTGGGTAAGTAACTTCTTGTGATGTAATAGCGGTGCCGCGACAAAGGCGGTTTTCAAAAAACTTTGTGCCTGTTTCATAATCTTTTACTCTAAAATATCCCAATGAGAGAAAATATAGCACCTCTTTGTCGTTTGGGTTGATTTCAAGACATTTTTTGAAGTATTCAATAGCTTTTTGTGGATTATTCAAAAATAAATAGAGGCTTGCTAGATTAAAGCAAGTTTTTTCGGATTTTGGGTTAAGCTCGAGTGCTTTTAAGTAAGCTTTTTCAGCTTTTTCATATTCAATATTTTTTTTGTATGCAAGCGCAAGGATAAAATAAATCTCAAATCCACAATTAACTTCTTTGCACGCTTTTTTGAGTACTTTTATTTCTGTTTCGTAGTCTTTTTTGTATTCATAAACCCTTGCTAAATTTTCGTAAAAATAAGCATCTTTTTTTATTGACAAAGCTCCTGTGATTAATTTTTCAGCTTCGTCTAGGTTGTTTTGTGAAATCTTGACAAGTCCTAAAAGGTTTAAAACCTGTGCATTTCTCGGTTCATTAGTCAAAATCTCTTTATAAATTTTTTCTGCCTCTTCAAGTTTGCCTTGTGAGTGTAAGTTGAATGCGGTGTTGAACATAGTTGGATTTTAATGAAAAATTGGAAAGATTGCAAGATTAAAGAGTGAAAAGTGAAACGTGAGAAGTGAGAAGTCCATTTCGCTCGCTTCGCTCGTTTATTAATTTTAGTGCGATAGCACTTGTAACGGTCTTTTCACTTTTCACGTTTCACTTCTCACTTTTCTCTTAAACTCAAAATCTCCTTCAAATAAAGGATAACATTTGAATAAAAATAGTTTATTTTAATAATGTACATCAAGGGCATGCCCTAAACATATGAGAAGCATGCTCTAAAAGTGACAATATTACAAAATATTAACCAAACTTGAAGAAATGTTAATTCGCCTAAAACCATGTCGTCATCATGGTTTTCAGGATAAAAAATCACAGGAGGAAGGTTCAAAAATAAAAAAGTTGTCCACTATTGATGTATAGGGTACAATTAATACTATATTCAACTTCTTGTAAGGGTAGGATGATTATTTATGCAAGACACGGTTAGAGAGAATCTTTTACAAATACAGGAAGATATCGCACCTTATAAACCGAATATTATCGCAGTTACAAAATATTTTGACGAAAACGCTATAATCGAAGCATACAATGCAGGATTAAGAGATTTTGCAGAATCTAGAGTAATAGAGGCAGTTGAGAAGATTAACAATCTTCCGGCGGAAATCAGAAATAATTCAAAGTTTCACTTTATCGGGCATCTTCAAACTAACAAGGTAAAAAAGGTACTTCCGACTTTTGATTATATACATTCTGTGGATTCGCTAAAACTCGCAAAAGTGATATCCGATGAAGCTCTAGTTTTAAGAAAGGTTCAGAATGTTTTTCTTCAAGTGAATAATGCAAACGAAGAACAGAAATTCGGACTTTCTAAGAAAGATATTTTCGAGGTATTCCCGCAAGTAAAAGCGCTTCCTTCAATAAATATTGTTGGAATAATGAATATGGCGCCTCTTGGAGCATCTGATGATGAGTTAAACAGACTTTTTGAAGATGTTTTGAATATAAAAAATGAACTTGAACAAAAATTTAACTGTGAGTTAAAAGAGTTATCCATGGGGATGAGTCAGGATTATAAAATCGCGGTAAAACACGGCGCAACGATGTTAAGAATTGGTAGAAAATTATTTAAATAAAGTAAGATAAACGGAGGAAAAACGGTGGCAGTAGTTACAGACAAAATTAAATCAGTAGTAGATTTTTTAGTAAAAGGATTTGAACCAAGAGAAACAATTTTTGATGAAATGGCTCAAGAAGCAGATGAAGATTATCAAGTACAAGACAACTTGGCAATTGATCCTGCATATTCATATCAACCGGTTGTAGAAAAACCAAGCGAATTAAAAGTTGTTAATCACCCAAGCTTTAACAAAGGTTATGAAGTTAAAGTTATGGAACCAAGATCTTTCGAAGATGCTGCAACAATCGTTCAACACCTAAGAAATAGAAAAACTATCGTTTTAAACCTTCATCTTTTAGATAAAGAACAATCTCAAAGAACAATCGACTTTGTTTGTGGTGCAGCTCACGCACTTGATGGCAAACCACAAAAAGTTGGTGATTTAGTATTCGTATTCACTCCTAGCAACGTTACTTTGTCTGTAGACGTTACTGCTAACCAAAACAAATTTAACGACTCATTGTGGAGAGCTCCTTTACAATAACTTTTCATCCACTAATGGGTTACTTAAAATGAGAAAGAGAGAGATAGTTGAATTGAGGCGCGCCCCCCGTGCCTCTTTTTTTTACGTCCATTGGGTAGAGGGAAAAATTTAACAGTTGTCTGATAATCTTTGTATTAAAATCTTGCTCCTTGTTTTGAATTATGATATAAATTAGCTATGAAAAATTTTGCAATTTGTTATAACCAAGAAATAGCTCATTCTATTGAAATTAAGGATAAGCTTACTAAAATCCTAGCTCAAAAAGGAATAGAAGCTACAACCTTGAATATTGATAATTTAAAAGCTGGGTTTGATTTTTCAATTAAAAGAAAATACTTAGGAGTTATAACAGTTGATGGTAATAATAAGGATAGTATTGAAGATGTACCCAATTTCATTGAAAAGCTGAAAGAAGGCTATGATCTGATTCAGGGTTCTCGTTTTATTAAAGGCGGAAAAGCAATTAATACCCCGTTTATCAGAACGGTATCGGTTAAACTGATTCATGCTCCGATCATTTCACTGACAGCGCATCAGCGCT
>USOK01000108.1 GCA_900556295.1 uncultured bacterium
TAAAGATATGCAATGTTCCATCAGACAACCAAACATTTTTTCCACCATTCGGCTCCAACGGCGAGCCTGTAAAGCCCATTATTACCATATCCCAATCAAGAGATGCCATAAGTTTATTAACAAGTGAATTAAACTCTATCGGCTTGAAATTCACCTTCATTCCTAAATCTTCAAGATCCTGCTTAACCATTACTCCAATTGCTTCACGCTCAGTGTTTCCGGCATTTGTGTATAAATCAAATTCTACATGGTTGCCAAATCTGTCAATTAGGTGACCTGCTTTATCCCAAGTAAAACCCGATTTTTTTAATAATTTTTTTGATTTTTCAATATTTTTATCATAAGGTTTTAAATTTTTATTCAAAAATATAGAATTCAAAGTTTCCGGCGTAAATAGCGGATATCCAAGCCCATTTGCGATATTGAAAACCATATTTTTTCTATCTAGTGCATAATCAACTGCTTGGCGGAAATTCTTATCCTGAAACCAAACTTGCTTTTTAGGCTCAACATAATATTTCCCTTTTTCATCTTTGCGATTATTCATATTCATCGACAAGTACATTGTTCCGGTATCAGGCCCGATATTGAAAACACTAAAATCAGAATGTTTTTCCATTTCTTTAAAACGAGCAACATTTGCTCCTTGCAAGCTTATTTCATCAAGTTCGCCACCCTCAAACTTCAAAACCTGATTGTTTATATCTCCAACGATTAAGTAAACCAATTTATCAAGATATGGCAACTTTTTGCCGTCTTTGTTTATTTCATAATAATTCGGATTGCGTTCAAAAACCACACGTTGTGCCGGCACGTACTCTTTTAGGCGAAACGCACCTGAGGTTACAAATTCTTTCGGGTTTGTATTAGTAGACAAAAATCCGTCAAAATACTCTCTGCCTCGATTTACAGCCGGTTGAAAAATATGCTTTGGAGCAATAGGTGATGAAAGCATTCTCAAAAACGGAGCAAACGGTTCCGGCGTCACAAATTTCACTGTATAATCATCAATTTTTTCAACAGTCGGAAGTTTGCCGTCAATCATCACAGAATCCCTTGTTGACGTGTTCCCAAACCCGTCAAAAATAATGTTTTGCCAAGTAAACACAACATCATCTGCCGTAATCGGTTTTCCGTCTGACCATTTCAATCCATGACGAAGATTTACGATATATTCTTTTCCGTTGACACTAAATGATTTTGCCAATTTGGGTATAGTTTCTCCGGTAACAGGATTTGTTGTCACAAGCCCATCATACATTATTTCGGACATTTGAGCTGAAATGTTATCTTTTGTATTAAACGGGTTGAATGTTTTTGGACCTTCTCCAATAGTTGAAGAAACAAATGTTCCGCCGAATTTTCCAATAGGAAGTTGTGATTGCAAATAATCTACACCATTAACAGTAACATTTTTCGGGATAGGATAATTTGCATCAACCACATCAGCTTTCGGACGTAAAACAGGCATTTCAGAGGTTGGTAAATCGCGTCTTATGCAAGCCTTGCCTAACCCTAAAACTACTAACAAAACTAAGATAATTAAAACAACCCGTTTCATATTTTCAGAATAACATAAAAACAAATTTTGTTTATAGCCCGAGTATTGGATTTAGTATCAAAAAAATCACTAAGACAATTTTTCTTTTTGTCGCATATTTTATTAATCATTTCCGGAAATAATAGCTGCCGCAGTTGTTCCACCCTCTTCAGGGATAAAACATCCACCGGGAGTGACATGTAATTCACTATTCAAACTACCTTTCAAATCAAATGTAAACAAATCATGTCCCCATTTATTTGGTCCTTTTTTGCCATTTACATCCATAAAGAATATAGGCACACCATAATAAGTTCCACCAGCACCATAAGTACCGTAAATAGTTCCATCAGCTAAAACATAAACTCTTGAATTATTATAAATACTATTTTGTCTAAACCCACCACAACCTGTAGTTTGTTTCGTAACATCAGCATCACTCAAATCTGTGTTATTTCCTGCAACAACAGTATCAACCCCTTTATACTCAGGGATACAGCCACCTGAATAAGCATGGTCATCACATTTTTTTACAATTTTCAAATTTCGTTCCAATGCATCTGCCAGTTGCTTACAACCTTCTCTAGGTCCCATTAGTCCAGCCGGAATTTCTTTTCCTGAACTGTCTAACACCCATTTTGAACACTCATTATCATCTCCATATTCTACACAATGATGAGATTCAATATTTTCCCAATAATAACAATTTGGAGAATACCCCAGACTATTAACAGCCTGTCCATAAGCCTGCGATATCATAGAAAAAGATTTTTTTACCTGAGTTCTCAAAACTTGTTTTCTATGATTTTCTATCAATGTTGGCATGGTTAATGCTGCAACAATACCTATAATACCCAATGTTACCAAAACTTCTGCCAAAGTAAAACCGTTACTATTAGTAAAATGTATATTTTTCAAATTTTAACCCCTCAATTTTATAAAACTCTTATTTTCATTATATCAAATTTCCCTTCCATTTTCAATGAAAAATTAATTTTTCCTTAAGAAAATTAATTTTTTTCGAAAACCGTTATATAAATATAATGTAGACTTGAAATTAGGAGAAAAGGAGAGAATATTATGTTAAAACCATTAGGTGACAGAATCGTTATTAAAGTTATTGAAGATACTGAACAAACTTCAGGCGGAATTTTTATTCCTGACAGCGCAAAAGAAAAACCTCAAAAAGGTGAAGTAGTTGCTGTTGGCGAAGGTAAAATGAACGAAAAAGGCGAAAGAGAGCCAATGGACGTTAAAGTTGGCGATGTTGTTCTTTATGCAAAATACGCCGGAACTGATATCAAAATGGACGGCGTTGAATACAAAATCTTGTCTGTAAAAGACGCATTGGCAGTGATTGAATAAAGACGATAAGACGATAAGACGATAAGACGATAAGTTCTTTACAAAAATGAGTATTATTAGATTTTTACCAAAATTTATTAACGAAATGAACTTAACGTCTTAATGGCTTAAAGACTTAACGTCCTTATAATCAATAAAGGATATAAGGAGAAATAAAAATGGCAAAACGTATAGTATTTAATGAAGAAGCCAGAAAGGCTCTTTTGAATGGTATAGATGCAGTAGCAGATGCTGTTAAGGTTACACTTGGACCAAAAGGTAGAAACGTAATTCTTGAAAAGAAATACGGTGCACCTCAAATCGTTAACGATGGTGTTACTATTGCAAAAGAAATCGAACTTAAAGACGGTCTTGAAAACGCAGGAGCACAACTTCTAAAAGAAGTTTCATCTAAAACAAATGATGTTGCAGGTGACGGTACAACAACCGCTTCTGTATTGGCTCAAGCAATCGTTAGAGAAGGCTTAAAAAACTTGACAGCAGGTGCAAACCCTATGTCTATGAAACGTGGTATTGATAAAGCTGTTGAAATTTCTGTAAAAGAAATCAAAGATATGTCAAGACCTGTTAATACAAAAGAAGAAATCGCACAAGTAGCTGCAATTTCTGCCGGTAACAACAAAGAAATCGGTGAACTTATCGCAGAAGCAATGGAAAAAGTTGGACACGACGGCGTTATTACTGTTGAAGAAAGCAAATCTTTCGGTACTAACTTGAAAGTTGTTGAAGGTATGCAATTTGACAAAGGTTATTTGTCTCCATATTTTGTAACAGATCCTGAAAGAATGGAAGCTGTTTTGGAAGACGCTTACGTGTTCTGCTGCAACAAGAAAATCAACTTGATTTCAGATATGGTTCCTTTGTTGGAACAAGTTGCTCGTGACGGCAAATCTTTGTTGTTGATAGCAGAAGATGTTGAAGGTGAAGCTCTTGCTACATTGGTTGTAAACACAATGAGAAAAGTTTTGAGAGCTGTTGCTGTAAAAGCTCCTGGATTTGGCGACAGAAGAAAAGCTATGCTTGAAGATATCGCAATTTTGACAGGTGGCGAAATGTTCACAGAAGAACTTGGTATCAAACTTGAAAACGTAACAACTCAAATGCTTGGTAAAGCAAAACGTGTAACAGTTACAAAAGACGAAACTACAATCGTTGTAGGTGACGAAACAAAAGATGCTGTTCAAGACAGAGTAAGGTTAATCAGAAAACAAATTGAAGCTTCTGATTCTGAATACGATAGAGAAAAACTTCAAGAACGTGTTGCAAAACTTTCTGGTGGCGTAGCAGTAATTGAAGTTGGTGCAGCTTCAGAAGTTGAATTGAAAGAAAGAAAATTGAGAATTGAAGATGCATTGAACGCAACTCGTGCAGCTAACGAAGAAGGTATTGTTCCTGGTGGTGGCGTTGCACTTGTTAGAGTTCAACAAAAATTGTCTAAGATGATTGAATCTACTCATTTTGATTCTGATGATGAAAAAATCGGGTTCAAAATCTTGACAGCAGCTCTTGATGTACCTTTAAGATCAATTGCTTATAACTCAGGTGCTAAGGCTGATGTTGTAATCGATACAGTAATGTCACATGATGCAGCTTATGGTTATGATGCATTGAATAATGAATATGTTGATATGTTCAAATCAGGTATCGTAGACCCTGCCAAAGTTACTCGTTCAGCTTTGGAAAATGCAGCATCAGTAGGTTCTATGTTGTTGACAACAGAAGCTGCCGTAATTGATATTCCGGAAGAAAAACCTGAAGTTCCTGCTATGCCACAAGGTATGGGCGGAATGGGCGGATTTTAATCCGTAAATCAATACACTAAATAGTAAAAAAACGGACTGTAAAATATTTACAGTCCGTTTCTGTTATTTATAAATATTTTTATTATTCACTAAACATGACACTTGATAAATAACGTTCACCTGTGTCAGGCAAAATTGTAACAATTAATTTTCCTTTGTTTTCAGGCATTTTAGATTGTTCTATTGATGCAAACATTGCAGCCCCAGACGAAATACCACAAAAAATCCCCTCTTCTTTAGCCAACAAACGGGCTGTTTCAATCGCATCTTCATCTTTTACAGGGACAATTTCATCAACTACATTTCTATCAAAATTTTTCGGAACAAAATTTGCTCCAATACCTTGAATTCCGTGTCCTGAAGCTTGACCACCAGCAAGAACTTGAGATTTAAACGGTTCAACAGCAATAATTTTAATATTCGGATTTTTCTTTTTTAAAGTTCTTCCGATACCTGAAACTGTTCCGCCTGTACCAACTCCGGCTATTACAATATCAACTTTTCCATCTGTATCATTCCAAATTTCTTCTGCAGTAGTTTTTTCATGGATTTCCGGATTTGCCGGATTTTCAAACTGCATAGGGACAAACGAGTTTTCGATTTCCTTGTTTAACTCAAAAGCCTTATCTACAGCTCCTTTCATCCCTCTTGCTCCTTCTGTAAGAACGAGTTCTGCTCCATAAGCCTGCATCAATTTTCTACGCTCTATACTCATTGTTTCAGGCATTGTAAAAATCACTCTATAGCCTTTAACAGCGCAAGCAAGCGCAAGCCCAACCCCCATATTCCCACTTGTAGGTTCAATAATAACAGTATCTTTACTTATCAATCCTTTTTTCTCCGCATCTTCAATCATGTTAAGAGCCGGTCTATCCTTAATCGAACCTGCAGGGTTGAAACTTTCAACTTTCACCGCAATTTCGGCGCTACCGATATTTAATTTATTTATTCTAACAAGCGGAGTATTTCCAATTAATTCTAAAATGTTATTTTTAATTACCATATAACTCTCTTTCTTCACATTTTGCCAAGATTATAACATAAAAACAATGTTTAACTATTAAATTGTCGGACAATTAAGGAGAACATTTTTCAACAAAAAGAAGAAACCTTTTCAGATTTCTTCTTTCTTAATATTTGTATAAACCTAAAACTAGTCTTGGATTAATGCATTGATATCATCTACCATTGCATCCGGATCAAAGCCATGAACTTTTGCTCCCGCTTCAAGA
>USOK01000109.1 GCA_900556295.1 uncultured bacterium
ATAATATTATACAATTTTATTTTTCCACTGTGCCTGAATTTCTAAATGAATTATGGTGAACTTAGAAATTCTTTCCTCTATTACCATAGGGAGAGGATTTTACCTTGCAATCTTATATAAAAAATATTAATTCAAAAAACGCCTCAGGCTATTCCAAGAGGCGTTTTATATGTTTTAATATAAAATTCAGCAACTAAAATGTGCTTACCATTTCCATGTTTGAACCGCTTACTACATTTGAATAATCAAAGTTGTTTGTTGTTTTTTGTTCAAAGTAGCTTACGTTATCTAAAACTAATTCGTCACATTGTTTCAATGTCATTAATGACAAGTTTTTAGCTGTTTTGGAATCAACGATTAATCTGCCCACTCTCATATTTTTTGGCAATGCAGTAATTTTTGTATTTCTGATATTAAATTCATTTGCTCTTACATCTGTATTCAATTTTTCAATACTGCTTTTTTCGATTGTAAATCTATCTGTCCAAATATGTTCAGGAAGCTTTCCGATTTTTGCATTTGTCATGTTTACAAAATTTGCATCAATTGGTCTTTCAATTTTTTTGATTTCTGCTCCTGACATGTTCAATGTGTTAGAAACCCAACCAATTGAAAGTCTGCCAATTGTTGCTTTTGACAAATTCAAACTTCCTTCTACGTGATCCAATTCCAAAGTTTTGATATTGCAACCTGACAAATCTAGGTCACCACTTTGGTAGTTGTCAATAATTTCTTGATAATTTTTTTTCATTTATTATTCCTCCAAATTCCATCTTTTATAATGTACATGTAAATATGAATTTTTTAATCATACAAACAAATGTTTTTTGAAATTTTTTGTTAAAAATTTAACTCTTTTTCTAATAATTTTAGAATAAAATCGAGTCTGTTTTTATCGTTTTCATGCCACCAACCGATTAAGGTTTCAAAAGCAGTTGCTTGACGGTATTCTGCCTGAATATGACGTCTGCCGATTGGGATAGGCAAATTCCTTGCTCGTCTGGTAATTTCTGTTTCTTCTTCTGTCAAAATTTCTTCTAATTTTTGAAGCAAAAAAGCTTGAAAAGATGCCTGAACTTTTTCTGTCGTAATTTTGTGTAATTTTTTTGCATTTTCGGTAATTCTAATAGTTTTTTCTCTAATAAAAATTTCCCAAACAGCATCACCAATGTATGCGTAATTTCTTAAATTCATTTCTGCCATAAAATGAGTTTACTACAAATATTGTTTTTCTGAAAAAATTATGCGATAATTTTTCAAGAAAGAGAGATTTTTATGAAAAAAAGTTTTATATTCGGACTAATTTTTACAATATTTTTAGCAACACATGTTCAAGCCTCTGAAACCGCAAAAACTATTGATACAAAACAATCTTGTGGATGTTCAAAACAAACAAAATGTTTAGATTTAATGACGTCAATGTATAATGAGCGTGCAACTTTGTATAACGTTTTAAATTTATCAAATGATCAACAAAAATGTAAGGATGTAATCGACAAAAAACGTTACGAAGAACTTGGGAAACAGTTCCAAGAATATGAAAAAGAAAAATATGTTCTTGATAACATGTGCAAACATAATGCGAGCGAAAACGCATTAAAAAAACAAGAAAAAGTCGTAAAAAATATTGAAAAAGAAATGCAAAAAACAAGTAATAAATATGACAAAGAATTCAAAACAATTTTAAATTCTGAACAAAAATCTAAATATAATACAATTCGAAAAATGGAGAAAAAAGAAGTTAAATATTGTATGAAAAATAAGGCTTTTTATAAACGAGACCCAAAACTTCGTCCATTTGGAGAAAAAATGTATTACGGCGAACAAAACGAAGTTCTCTGTCCTATTCACAAGAAATGGCATCTATTCGGTTATAAACACAAAGCATAAGTAAAATTTTACGGTTAAATAAACATATTTATTTTGTAGCATAACCTATCTTGCCAAATCTTAAAAAAAATGTTATTATTTACAAAAAGGTTGGTTATATGCATATTAATAATGTTTCTCCTAAAACATCTGGACGTAGTGTTTTTTGGTTTGTAATACTTAGTATTATCATGACTGTTGGTTTTGTATATTTTTATATACAGACTAATCCGGGAGGTTATTCTTTTACAGGTTTTTGTGATTGGTACATGTACCTTTTTAAGGCATTAAAAGAAAGTTCAACAGATGAGCCAATGTTGCCTTGGTTTTCATTGGTAATTATTCCATTATTTATTTATGGCGGAGCAATTGTAACTATTGTTTCAAGACATCGCTCTGTAAAAGAATTTGAAAACGCCTTAAATTTAAAATCTGTTGATTTTTTACAAGGCAGAATTAATTTTAATTTCACTCAACCTAAATACAATTTTGCTTGTGGATACAGTGATATAAATGAACTCAAATTAGTTTTGAATTCTGTTATAGTTCACACAAGATCAGGTTCTTATTTGGCAGTGTCAGATATTGAATTAAAATTTACTGTACTTAATAACAAAAAACTTTCTTTGACAAATGTACCAATAAATCTTATGAGAACAGTGTACGGGATTATTGATTATGGAAGGGCTATACATAATTTTTCGTACAAATTTGGTGGCGCAGGAACTGTTGAAGATGTTCGAGAAAAGATTGAAGATTATATGCAAACCGGTTGTAAACAAATTCTTGCAACTCCGGCTGAGCAATCTTTCAAATGGCTTTCAATAGTATTTTTTTTACTGGGAATATTTTTCTTATACACGTTCAAAGATATATTGAGCGATTCGGAAACAGCTCTTATTAGTATTGTAGCCCTTCCTGCATTTGGTTTTATAGCAGTATCATTTATATTTGATTTTTTCTTGTTGGCAGACAAGTGGAATGAAAATAGGTATAAAAGGTTTTAAATAAATGGATAGAAAAGAGATAGATCAAAAACTTGAAGATATTTCAGCTAGAATGACTAGTTCTAAAGTTTTTAATAGTGAAGAAAAAGATGAAATTGAAAGTACGCTGAATACAATTTTAGAAGTTGAACCGACAAATTCGGAAGCACTCTATTGGATTGCTTATTTGTATATGAAAGATAAAAATTATAAATCTGCGTTGGAAAATTTCGAAAAGACATTAGAATTAGAAAAAGACTCAACTATGCGAGAGTTAATTCAAGATAATATTGATATTTGCAAAATGCTTGTAGATTATGAGTACGGGGATAAAAGGAATTCTGGAGATAAAACTGAAAATATTTTAGATAAAGCTCCTGATATGCTTGGAAAAGTTTCACCAATAGCTCTTTTTATAACCAAAATAGTAATTTTATTGGTGGCAATCTTAATCTTTTGCCCATCATTGATTTTTTCTTACAATGATAGAAAAATTCTTAATGATACAAATTATTATAAAGTGCAGAAAGAAACAGAATTAGCGCAAAAGACTCAAAAATTACGTACTAATGCCACAAATTCTAATAAAACATCGAAAACAACCGGAAATTACATAAATTTAACAGTAAATCCGCTATCTTCGCTTAATTTTTTAACTAAAAAACAAATTTATGATTTGAGAAAATATTATGTACAAAAATCCTTGTTCGCATCAAAAGATTACGAACCAGACGCAGAAGTTTTTGGTAGGATAGCAGATGGTAAGCCTTGGTGGACAAGCAAACCTTGTACCCCGTTGAATTATGAAGGCGACTACCACGAAAGAATTCAAGGAGATTCTAAGGTCAGTGCGCAATTAAATAATCCAAATGCCCTTGTAGGTATCAGTATGGCTTATTCTCCTTGGGAATACGAAGACAATACTGAGTTTTGCAACAGCAAATCTGCAAAATTTTTGCCCGAAAGGATGAGTTATAGTCCAAAAGAAAATCTGATAGTTGCTGAATATAAAGTGCCTTCATATTTCCACCGCTTAAAATCAAAAGTTAACGGAAAAATTATGGGATATCCTTTGCAATTGTCCGGCATGAATGCGATTGATTTTGGTTACAATTACGTTTACGCATACGAAGCTAAAAATATTGGCATGATGAATCCTGAAAGTTCTAATATGACAATGGATGTACAGATATTTAGAGATTACATACACCTTGGCGGAAGTTGCAAATACAAAGACGGGTGTAACAATATTTCTCCATTACAGACCAATTTGATGTTTGCGGTCGACAATTTACCGGCAATAATTACACTGAAACTTTGGAAAAAACAACCGATAAACAAATACGTAAAAGGCGATATATATTACAAAATATTGATTACTGACTAAGATGAAGATTGAAAAAAATGAAAAATATGTTAAAATTAAGATATACTACGAATTATGGGTCAGTTAGAATATGAAAAAGACTTTTGATATTGTTAAGAGATTCTTAAATAAGTACAGTAAACTAAAATCAGCTTATACTCTGGCAGAAGTTGTCGTAGTAATGCTTGTTGTTGCAGTTGTTGTAAGTGTAAGTATTAAGATTACAAAAGTCAAATTAGATAATATTATTTCATATACATATTATTCCGGATATTCGACGTTGAGAAGTGTTACTGGACAGGTTCTTGCAGATTTTAAATCGACAGATAATGTCTACATGGACAAAGATATTTCTTGGTTGAGATTTTTTAGTTTGCCTGCATTTGCTAAAGATTGTTTTGTTGAAATTGACTATGGTAAAGATGGTAAAAGATGTGGTAATTATCAGCTAGTAAATCCTTGTACTGTAATGAATTGGAATTGTTCTGCACATATAGGGCAGTATGGTATTACAGCAGAATTATGCAATCATGGATTAGCTGTTCCATATGGAAGATATATTACAAAAGGAAATTTAGATTTTGCTTCAGGAGATGGTATAACTCGAGAAGTACTAAATAAACTAGTTAGTTCTGGTTTACTTGATGGGAAATGGGCTTCGTATATTTCTGATGGAGATGGGTATTCAAATACTGTTTGCACTAATTATTGGGGTTCAGGTTCTTGGAATAGATTAAATGCTTGTCATGATACTGATTTGTCTCAAGAGTGTAGTTGGACTTCTGACCATGATACATATATGGTTATTATTTCAAATGAAGTGATAGAACCTGATCCAGAACCCGATCCAAATGTTTGCACCACCCCATCAGAAGCTGAACAAGAGGTACATCGTTGCCAGAACCAAGAAGAATGGAAGGGTGAACCGACTTGCGGATATGTTCCAATAACTTGTCCCGAAGGCAACCATTGGAGCGTAAATTCCTGCGGATGCGTACCTGAATCACCTACCCTTCCACGTAAGGGAATAAACTTCTGTAGGAAATTTGTAAGCTATACAAATACAAAATCGAATTCTCCGGAATGTACAGGTACTGCGATCTCTTCTACTGAAACAGATTTCAGCGACAAAACAGCAGATATAACACTTCGCAACGGAATGCGTATATATAACATGAGCCAAAATCCACAAGAAATCGGAATTCTTGAAGGAAATACTCAAGGTGCATCATATGACGGTGTCCCGAATATTAATACATTTGGTTATACAGTTTACCTTGATATTGATGGAGAAAAAGGCTCATCTACGCTTTGGGAAGATGTTTATAAATTCTACATAACAATGGCAGGAAAAGTTATACCTGCTTATGATGAAAACAATCCAAACGAAGAAGTCGGTGGTAATAGTAGACGACACCTTATGACAAGCGTCGAAAGAGAAACTATCGTTGACGGACGTCGTCAAATGCGTTGGTTGAAGAAGAGTGTAAGCTTTAAAGAAGGCGCTTGCACATCTAACTACTTAGGAGCATCTTCTCGTTATTGCAACGGAGTAAATTTACTTCCGGATTGTAACGATCCAATCAACCCATGTCTTATGAAACACGTAAGTCCGGTGAAGTTTTTCTAACAGATGATGCGTAGATATTAAATACATCAATTTCTCACATTTTACTTTTCAATCTTGTAACATCCACCATTGTACGAAATTCTAA
>USOK01000110.1 GCA_900556295.1 uncultured bacterium
AAAGAAGGCAATGCAGATATGCGTAATCTTTTGGGTGGCAAAGGTGCAAACCTTGCAGAGATGACAAATTTAGGTTTGCCAGTTCCACCGGGGCTTACGATTACCACAGAAACCTGTATGGATTACATTAACCATGGCAATAAAATGCCAACAGGGCTTATGGACGAGGTTAGAGAAGCTCTTGCAACAGTTGAAAAACAAGCAGGGAAAAAATTTGGCGATGCTGAAAATCCTCTTTTAGTTTCTGTCCGTTCAGGAGCAAGACTTTCAATGCCAGGTATGATGGAAACAATCCTTAACCTAGGGCTTAACGATCAAACTGTTGAAGGAATGATTAAGCTTACAAACAATCCGAGATTTTGTTATGACTCATACAGAAGATTTTTGACAATGTTTGGCTCTGTTGCTTGGGAAATCGACAGACAAAAATTTGAAGATTACCTAGACAAAATTAAAGAAGAAAAAGGTTACAAATCAGACACAGACCTGACAGCAGACGATTGGAAATCTTTAATTCAACCTTACAAAGACTTAATCAAAAAAGAAACAGGCAAAGATTTTCCGCAAGATCCATACGTTCAACTTGAAGAATCAATTGAAGCCGTATTCCGCTCATGGAATATTCCACGTGCCGTTGCATACAGAGAACATTACAAAATCGATCATAATTACGGAACTGCCGTAAACGTTCAAACAATGGTTTTCGGCAACATGGGTGACGATTGTGCGACAGGTGTTTCTTTCACAAGAAACCCGTCAACAGGCGAAAACAAGTTCTACGGAGAATACCTAACCAACGCTCAAGGTGAAGACGTTGTAGCAGGTATCAGAACTCCAAAACCTATCGCAGAACTTGAACACGAAATGCCTGAACTTTACAAGCAATACGTTGACATCGCTAAAAAACTTGAAAAAGGTTACAAAGATGTTCAAGATATGGAATTCACAATCGAAAGAGGCAAATTGTGGATTTTGCAAACTCGTAACGGAAAGAGAACCGCAAAAGCATCAGTTAGAATTGCCGTTGAAATGTGCGAAGAAGGCATCATAGACAAAGAAAGAGCAGTAGAACTTGTTGATGCAAACCAACTATATCAAGTACTACTTCCTGACTTTGATCCGAAAGCTAAAAAAGAAGCACACAAAATAGCACAAGGTCTTGCAGCTTCCCCTGGTGCAGCAGTCGGTAAAATCGTTTTTGATACCGAAGAAGCAGCAGAACGAGGCAAAGCAGGCGAAAAAGTTATCTTGGTAAGAATTGAAACTTGCCCTGATGATATCCACGGTATGATTGAATCTCAAGGTGTTTTAACACTTCGTGGCGGAATGACATCTCATGCAGCAGTAGTTGCAAAAGGTATGGGAAAACCTTGCGTTGCAGGTTGTGAAGACCTTTCAATCGATCTTAAAAATGAAACTCTAACAGCCGGCGACGGAACTGTTTACCACAAAAACGACGTAATCTCATTAGACGGTGGTACAGGTGAAGTTATGGACGGCGCAATTCATCTTGTACCGCCTACAATGGACGACAATTTCAAAAAATTGTTCGAATGGGTTGACGATATCAAATTGTTAGGCGTTCGTGCAAATGCTGACACTCCGGCTGACGTTGCAAAAGCTTTGGAATTAGGCGCTGAAGGCGTTGGACTTTGCAGAACAGAACACATGTTTATGGATCCAGAAAGACTTCCTTGGGTTCAAAAAATGATTATCGCAGGCACTCCGGAAGCTCGAAAAGAAGCACTAGAACACTTGCTACCTATGCAATACAGCGATTTTCACGCAATGTTTAAAGCATTAGGCGACAAATCAATGACAATCAGACTTTTAGATCCGCCTCTTCACGAATTCTTGCCTGATAAAGAAGAACTTATTGCAAAAGTTGCTACTAAAAAAGCAAAAGGCGAAGATTACAAAGAAGATGAAAAGCTTCTAAATATCGTTGAAGCAATGTCTGAATCTAACCCAATGATGGGACTTAGAGGTTGCCGTTTGGGGCTTACATATCCTGAAATCAACGAAATGCAGGTTCGTGCAATCTTCTATGCTGCTTGTGACTTGAAAAAAGAAGGTTTAGATGTTAAACCTGAAATCATGATTCCGCTTGTAGGTCACGTAAACGAACTTAAAACCGTAAAAGAAGTTCTAGAACGTGTTGCAAATGAAGTTATGGACGAAAAGAACGTCAGAGTCGATTATATGTTTGGTACAATGATTGAAATTCCACGTGCTGCCCTAACAGCAGACCAAATTGCAGAATATGCAGAATTTTTCTCATTCGGCACAAACGACTTGACGCAGATGACTTTCGGTTTTTCAAGAGATGATGCGGAAGGCAAATTCCTACAAAACTATGTAGAACAAAAAATTCTTCCAGCCAACCCATTCTCAACACTTGATCAAGAAGGTGTTGGACAATTGATGAAAATCGCACTTGAAAAAGCTCTAAAAGTTCGTCCTCATCTTAAACGTGGTATCTGTGGGGAACACGGTGGAGATCCGGCGTCAGTTAAATTCTGTCATCGAATTGGCTTGAACTATGTATCTTGCTCACCATTCAGAGTTCCGCAAGCTCGTCTTGCAGCAGCTCAAGCGGTAATTGAGTTCAAACAATCCAAAGACATTTCATTACCACTAGGTTGCAAATAGGAGCTTGAAGCTCCACCCGTCCTTTGGGTGTTGGGACTACAAAAAACAGCTAAAAACAGACGAGATAAAATATCTCGTCTGTTTTGTTTATTGCCTAGGAACTATTTACCATAATTGTAACGATTCCTTAACATGTTTCTCTTCATGATTAAAGTTTTTCCAAACATGTGTCGATACATAAGATACGAGTACTAAGTTAAACGAAAGGAAATCGACAGCAAATGGGAATGTCAGCATCACAAGCTAGATTTTTAGGTCTGACAGCCAGAAAGACAAATGTTGAATTTGAAGGTCAACAGATTAACCAACAAAGAACAACATTGTCTAACCAGTCTGCAAATTACTACAATGATTTGCTCGGTATGGCTGTACCAGTGCCACCGTCTGTCGACGATTACACAAAAGCTGTGTACACTTTCGAAGACGGAGCTTTAACAAACCAAATTACAGCAATGATTGCGCAAACTGATGGAACTTATACTGTAAGCTACTTGAGAACTTGGAAAGATGATTTCGCAATGGTTAGCGCAACTACAAGCATCGTTAACAAATCTAACAATGAATATAAAGTTGGTTCAAAAACTTTGAGAAAACTTGGGGAACTTGACGGAGCAAAAATCACTACTACTCCACCCCAAAACAAAGTTGGTGACAAAATTACTATTCCGGAAGATAATAAAACTTATGATGTAATTGAGGATAATGGCAAATATTATTACAATAAACTAGTTGGACAACAAGATGGTGTTCCTCTAGAACAAGATGAAATTAATAATATTGGTTACTACTCTTATGACAAAGATAAAGATTTATTAATTAAATACCAAGCGAATGCAGATGGAACTTATTCTCCATACAATCAAGATGGTACTGTTGATACATCAACAAAAGTTGCAGAAGATAAAGTATTGCCTGCTTTGTATGATGAAGAAACTGATACTGTTAGCTGGCTTGAAAAACAAACAGACGGTTCATATACTAAAACCGAATATAATTACGACAAAATATATTTAACTGATGATCAAGTAAAATCAATTACAACTACAACTGGTGGGAATACTCAAATTGACGGCTCTGACATCACTGATGAATATTTGAAAACATTGTCAGAAGATCAACTTAAACAATTAATCAAAGAAGAAGAACAATATTTAACACTTCTTAGAGAAAAATATGGCGACGGCGATTATATGGTTAGATACGCACAAAACACCACAACTGGCGAATATGAACCATATTTCTACAGCCTAAAAAACCTTGAAAGCGCAAATTACGATAGCAATGGCAACTCTCAATCAAACATCAACAGCTACAAAATCGGCACAGAAACTAAAACAGAAGAAGTTAAAGCCGTTGAAGGTTGTGAGATTGAAAAAGATAGCTCTGGTCGTTATATTAATATAACAATTAAAGATGCATCAGGTACTAAAATTACCTATGCCTTGACAACTACAACTGCTACTGACCAAGCAGCTTATGATGACGCTATGAACCAGTATGAATATGAAAAATATGAATACGATCAAGCAATCCAAGACATCAACTCAAAAATTGAAATCATCCAATCTGAAGATAAAAACCTTGAACTTAGATTGAAACAACTAGACACAGAACAAGATGCAATTTCTACAGAATTGGACGCAGTACAAAAGGTTATTGAAAAGAACGTAGAAAGTTCATTCAAAACCTTCGGATAAAAATTTTCCTTTCCCTTTTTCCTATTGATTTTCCAACGACAAGCACAAAGTTTGTCGTTTTTCTTTTATTTATGAGCAAAAGGAAGCTACAGCAATATAATAATGTCATTCTGAAAAGACAGAAAATCTTATTCAGAATCTATCAATGCTGATAAATATCGGACTATAAACATAAAACTGCTATCTATTCTTTTTTACCGCCAAAATTAAATCTTTTATAAGGTGAAGTTCTGGAACAGATGAAGTTTGTACCATCTCATAAATCTCGGTGCGAAGCGTATCTGTGTTTACCGACGAAAGATTGAAGAAATCATTGATATCTATATCAAGAATTTTAGCAATTCGCACAAATGTTTCTAAAGACGGAAGAGAATTTCCGTTCTCAATTGTACACATATGACGAGGAGAAATATCTATTTCCTCAGAAAGTTTTTCCTGCGAGAAGCCTTTTTCCACACGAATTTGTCTAATTTTCTTACCAATAATCTCTTTATCTAATTTCATCATATACCTTAATTAAAATATATAGACAATTG
Organism: uncultured bacterium; assembly: GCA_900556295.1. Lineage (GTDB taxonomy): Bacteria > Cyanobacteriota > Vampirovibrionia > Gastranaerophilales > Gastranaerophilaceae > Stercorousia. The sequence continues at coordinate 4,886 of USOK01000110.1, forward strand.
TAAAATGATAAAATGATATTTATATCAATAATCTTGACAAATTGATATAAATATCGTATAATAGACATGTATACAATCAAGAAAGGTGGAAATGATTATGAGATTATCAAACATGAGAGCAGGGTTTACTTTGGCGGAAGGTGCTACGCACGTAGCCCACTGCGAAAATTCACGTAAACAAGGGTTTACCTTGGCAGAAGTTTTGATCACTTTGGGTATTATCGGGGTTGTAGCAGCAATGACAATGCCTACATTGATTAACCAAACACAAGGTGCGCAATACAAAGCAGCTTACAAAAAAGCTTTGTCAGCAATTTCTCAAGGTATTACTTTAAATGTTGCGTTGGATGGCGCAAGTTTTGCAGATGTAGAAGCAGGTACTGCAGGTAAAACTGATAAAAATACAACAACCGGAGCTGATACTGTAGCAAGTATTCTTGCATCTAGAATGAATGTTGTTAAATATTCAACATATGATAATAAAGGTTATACAATCACTGGAAATATAGCTACTGGAGAACATACATGTACTGCTGATGAAATCACAAAAGAAGGGGTTTGTAAAGGGAAAAAAGCTAATGATGTAGTTTCTACTGGCACATTTACTCCTGATACAAGTTTGTTTTTCAATGATGGTACAATGTTTAGTTTTGCTTCTTCAAGTAAAGCTTGCTCTAAAGATGCCAATGTTTCTGGAGCTTCAATTTGCTATGGACTAATCGACGTAAATGGAGCTAAAGGACCAAACAAAGTTGTAACATGTGACAGTGGAACAAAAGCTGATACTTGTACCGCCAAAAATCCTACAGATGTATATATTGTAGAATTTTATGACCAAACAATATTACCAGCTACTGATGCTGCAAAAGCTGTATTGTATAGCAAATAGAAACAATTATCCCATTTCTTGAGATGGGAGGCAGGACACCTGTTCTGTTTTGTGCAAATTCATTCACAGACCTAATTAATGAATGAAAACACGTATCAAGTTCGAATCTTTTTGTAGACCGGAAAATCTTTTCACGCCGG
>USOK01000111.1 GCA_900556295.1 uncultured bacterium
AGATTTCGCAAAAGTTGGCGATTATATTGAAATGCCAAACCTAATCAAAGTGCAAAAAGACTCATATGACTGGTTTATAGAAGAAGGATTAGGAGAAGTATTAAAAGATATTTCACCAATTGAAGATTATTCTGGAAATTTAGTTCTTGAATTTTTCGATTATTACATGGAAGAAAAAACAAAATATTCATTAGAAGAAGCAAAAGAAAGACTTAAAACAAGGAAAGAACGTAAAAAGAAAAAACGTCCTGAGTACAAGAAAAAACGTGTTGTAGTTCCGATTATTACCGCTTCAATTCTTGTAATAACAGGTATTGCACTTGCAATTCATTCTACATTTTTCCAGTCAACAGACGATGCGTTTGTTGAAGGCAGACTTGTTTCTATTGCACCACGTGTTCAAGGGCCTGTCGTAAAACTTCTTGTTGATGATAACGATGTTGTTCAAAAAGGTCAATTGCTTGTGGAAATTGATCCGGCAGATTATGAAGTTAAACTTCATCAGGCAGAAGCAAAACTTGCTGAAGCTAAGGCTCAGTTGAATGTTACTAAAAAGCAAATAGATGAAGGCGACTCAAATGTTCAACAGTCTTTTGAAGACGAAAATTCGACAAAATCAAAGCTTGATTTTGCAACAAAAGACCATAAGAGATACACTGATATGTACAAATCAGGAATTGTTTCAAAGCAAGACTATGATAACAGTTCAACACATTACACAGTAGCTCAGGCAAACCACAAAGCTGCTGCTGAAAAAACAAAAGCTATGAAGTCGGCACTTGAAGGACATCAGGCAAAAGCAGAAGCTGTTGAGGCTGAAATCAAAAGATTAGAAGCAGAAGTTGAACAAGCAAAATTAAATCTTTCTTATACAAAAATCTATGCACCTCAAAGCGGTATGGTTTCTGCAAGAAGTGTAGAAATGGGTAATTACGTTCAAACAGGCCAACCTTTGATGGAAATTGTTCCCGAACAGATTTGGATTGTCGCTAATTTTAAAGAAATTCAACTTACTCACATGAAAAAAGGTCAATCGGTTTCTATTAAAATCGACACTTATCCTGGGAAAAAATTTAAAGGACATATTGACAGTATTCAACGTTCGACAGGTGCAAAATCAAGTTTGTTCCCTCCTGAAAACGCAGTCGGAAGTTACGTAAAAATCGTTCAACGTGTCCCTGTAAAAATCGTTTTTGACGAAGATATTAAAGACTACAACATCGTTCCCGGTATGTCGGTTGTGCCGAAGGTTAAGGTAAAATAGTGAATGGTGAATAGTTCATTACGGGAATATAAAAAGCGAGTAAAAAGATGGGAAGTAGTGAAATAACAGAAACAGAAAATACCGCAGTGGCAAAAAAGCAGGTTAGCCCTTATATACAGGCACTTGCAATTTTATTGCCATCAATTTTGGCACTTGTTGCTTCTTCTGCTACAAACGTTTGCCAACCGAATATCGCCGGATATTTCGGAGCTACTCAGTATGAAGCTAATTCTGTAATCACGAGTTATATCATTGCAAACGGGATTATGCTTCCGACAACTGGGTATCTTGCAAAGCTTTTCGGTAAAAAACAGTTCTTTTTATACTGTATAATCGTGTTTTGTATAGGAGCCGGACTTTGTTTATTGGCAAAAGACTTGCACATGTTGATTATGGCTAGGATTTTTCAGGGAATAGGCGGTGGGTGCATTCTTCCACTTTGTCAGGCAATGCTTTTGGATATTTTCCCTGACAAAAAAGGTTTTGCAATGGCTCTTTATGGGGTTGCTGCTATGTTTGCACCGCTTGCAGGGCCGTTCTTTGGGGGTTATTTAACCGACAACTGGTCTTGGCAGTGGGTTTTTATTGTAAATATCCCGCTTTGTCTTATATCTATTGCTTTAATCAAATTTTTAATTCCGAAAGATGAACCGGTTAAGGAAAAATATAATAAAAAGTTTGATATTATCGGATTTGCAGGAATTGCAATTGCGATGGGGTGTATGCAAATTGTTCTTGATAAAGGGGAACAATTCAACTGGTTTGACACTCCGTGGATTTGTTGGGTTACAGGAATTTCGATATTCTCATTCATATTTTTCTATGTTTGGGAATTGGAATATAAGTACCCGATTATTGATATTAGGGTGTTTAAGGACAAAAACTTTTTGTACGGAACTTCGATAAGCTCAATTATAAATATTCTTTTGTACAGCACATTGCTTTTGGTACCGTTATTCTCGCAGAGTTTAATCGGTTATAGCCCGTCAGCGTCAGGTTTGTTGATGTTGCCGAGAGCTATGGTTTGTTTATTCGGCTTGTTGATTATGGGCGAAATTGCAAAAGTCGTTGAAAACAGGCTTTTGACCGCAATCGGATTTGTTATAATGGCTGTTGCTTGTTTTATGTTGTCTTGTCTGAATACGACAGCGTCAATGCACAGTATTATTACTCCAAACTTAATTTTGTGTTTTGGTGTTTCTGTTGCGTTTGTTCCGATTTCAGCGTTGTCATTTTTGACTTTACCTGCAAGCAAAACGGCAGATGCCGCAGGACTTCACGCACTTTTCAAAAACATTGTAACTGCAATTTCAACATCAGCGGCTTCAACATTTATTGCAAGAGGCGGACAGGTTTATCAAAACAATCTTGTAGAACATCTGGCATGGCACAATCCTATGTACAGAATGCATTTGAACGCTTTACAACATAAATTTATGATGATGTACCCGTCAGTTGTTGCTCAGAAAAAAGCTATGGGAACTCTCTATAAACAGTTAATTTTGCAATCAAAACTTGGTGCATTTTATGATGCGTTTTTGCTGCTTGCTCTTTTGGCAATCGTTGCAATTCCGTTTTTGTTGCTTTTAAAAACCAAAACTCGCCGTGTAAAAAGTACTACATAATTATAAATACCATTTTACTTTAATATTTTTTTAAGTATAATATCTATATGAAAAAGATATCCGTTTTAATATTTTCAGCTTTATTATTAACTAGTATCTGCCCAGTTCAGGCAGGAATTGTTGCGACACAAAAAGCTAAAATCGAGCAAAACAGAATATACAAAATTAATTATAACGACATAAAAGCTGTTATTAATCAGCAAACTGTGTACACAAACAAATACGACCTCGACGGCTTGTCTAGTTTGTACGCTAAAGATTTTACAAATTCTGACGGCTTTAACAAAGAAGTTTATTTTAAACTAATAAAAGATACATGGGAAACTTATCCAGATATCATTTATAAAACTCATATCAACAATATTGAATTCAGCGATAATTACGCAACAGTTGTTGTGGACGAGACGGCCATTGCTACTTCTAAAGAAACTGTCGGAGAATTGTCAGTAATCGGAGAACTTTATTCAACCTCTAAATGTGTATACTTTCTAGAAAAACAAGGAACAAAATGGGTTATAAGCTCCGAAAAAATTTTAGATGAAACTTCAACTCTAAAATATGGAAATGCAAGGTACTCAAAAATAGAATTGTCTGCACCAAAACAAATTGGCGCAAATCAAGATTATACAGCTACTTTAAAAGTTACTGCGCCAAAAGACAGTGCGGTAATAGCATCAATCAGCAAAGAAAATATTGTTTATCCACAAACTAAAGCAGAAGACGCATTTAGAAGACTTACCGGAGATAATATTTTGGAAAGAGTATTCCATTCGAACTCAGAAAATGTAAACGAATACACTGTTGCTTCAGTTGGAATTACAAGAGCAGAACCTACCTATACACCTGATGAGGTTAGAGTATATATGGGTGGTTTAGCATTTATTATGACAAGAGTAAATGTTGTACCTAAAAATAAATTCGTAAAAATAGAAGATGAAAGTAAAAAATAATGAGCAAAGAAGTTGAAAAAGCAGGAAAATTAATATATTTTATAGTGTGTTATGTATTTTTTATATTCGCAAACCTATATATGTCAAATATTTTGGTAGACAAGTTGGTTCATGGATATAAGTTATCAAATGCTATTTTTTCTTTAAATTACATAAAAAATACTGGCGCAGCTTTTAGTATTTTACAGAATTCTAGAGAGTTATTAATAATTCTTTCTGTTATTGCATTAGTTTTGCTGGCTCTTCATGTTTTGCATCATTTAAAATCTGTTTCTTTAAAAACTTGTTTCTTTATTGCCCTGCTATCAGCAGGTATTGCTGGAAATTTACATGAAAGAATTATCTATGGCTTTGTAAGAGATTATTTCCAATTAAATTTTGTACATTTCCCGATTTTCAATATTTCGGATATCTTTATCAATGTAGGCGTAATCGCTTTGATAATAATGATTTTGATTAAAAGGAAGTAAATATCTTTACCATTTATCTATTACAACCATTATTCCGGCAAAATATAATTACAGTCTAGAATTCTTCTTGGGAAATCAAAAGCTGTTATTTCGAATTTTGACTCTGGCGGTAAAATAAAAGTTGAATTTACACCTCTATCAGAATCAATTTGTGTTAATCGACGACAATCAAAACCTTTTGTATGTTTTGGAAGTTTTATTCTCATAATATATCCACTACTTTTGTGTGGTTTATCCAAAAGTAATGGGTCTACAGATGCTAACTCTGTATCATAGTTTCTTGCAGTAGAAACAAAACCTTTATCTATTATTGTATCACCAATTTCAAGTTCATTTAATTCGTTAAAATCGAATTGTTTAAAATCATCATACAATTGATGTGTTCGCACTCCTCTAAACACATAAACATCTTCTTCTAATGGTTTTGCGTCATTGATTAAATGAATTAGCCGAGCAACATTATCATTATTTGACAAACTTTCTCCATTTCTGAGAGGTGTATTAATTTGGTTATAATTTTTCATAAAATATAATACAGCATCAACATCTTCGGCATTCATCTCTCTTAAATCAGCCGGAATATTGGCATCAGAATATCGTCTAACATTTTTCATTCTAAAATCTAAATATTTTTTGAATTCTTCCCAATCGCTTTCATTATATAAAGGAACCACGTTTTCAAAATTTTCATTTGGTTTTTCTTTACCATCCCTAAAAGCCTTAAAATACGCCACGATTTTCTTTCTGAGTTGTTTTTCTTTTTCTATATTTTCTTTTACAATCGTGAATTGCTTATAATTTTCAGGATTATAATCCGGTTTCAAATTTTGCGAGCTTATAGAGGTTATTGTATTTTTATGATTTCTTCCTCTAGCAATCAAAATTCCAGCAACAGCAATACTTGCAAGAGCGACAGCACCAACTAGAACTTTATGTTCTGCAATAATATTTTTGTTCTCTGCAGTAGAAAGCGCATCAGATCTGTTCTCCTGCTTATTTTGTGGAGTCGTCACAGGCGCCTGCGCATAGGCTTGCGGTTTATTCAATATCCCTACATTTTGCATGCTCATATTGCATACAAAAACACTGAAAAAAATTTTTTGCGCTTTTTATACAAATTCCATGTTATTTAATGAAAAATCTGCAATCAATTTATTTATATCGGCAGAATTGTTTTTGAAACGAAGTTTGCCAGTCGGGAATTTTTGAAAATGGTAAGCAGAGGATAATACCGCAAACTTTAATGCATCAAAGGCATTTAGCGTCGAAATATCAACCGTAACAAATTTACAGTTATTCTGATTTATAAAAATTTTAAAGCATTCAATTCCGCAATTCTGTGCATCAAACTCGTAGTAATTCTGTTTCTTCATACTGAAAAAAACAGAAAATTTTTTCGCAGCGGCCTAAAAAAGGCGCAAATTCGCATAAAAGGCTTTCGTACACGATAAGGTTTATTACAGATTGTTTTCATTTCTGGAGTGAAGCCCGGCCAACAGTTGATTTTGCCTCTTATACTGTGGTAAAATAGCCCTTGTATGCGGCGCACCACTCAG
>USOK01000112.1 GCA_900556295.1 uncultured bacterium
CAAATTATCATCCGTCATTAGTATATGCTCCTTTTTCTGTTAAAAATTAGCTGCCAACGACTTATTTTAAAGCGTTTTTCAAATCCTTCATCTGAAAAGTTATTAACACCAATGCAATGTACTTGCTCGTGGATAAAAATAGGCAATAAAATAAGTTTTTGCTTTATCCCCTTTTCTTCAAACCATTTCTCGTTTCTTTTGAAATCCTGCTGCTTGATATAGTGGTGTAAATGATACTTAAAATGGTTATAATCCGCGGTGCTTGTGATTTTTGACGTTTGTTTCAACTCGCCGTTTTTTGTTAGTACAAAAATTGGGTATTTTAAAATATCCTCACACATTGTCATAACGCTTCCCCTCTTTTTTCCTAACAAGAACATAATCAACCCACCACACAGGTTCACCAAAACGATTACAGCCTTTTTTATGCTCGTTCAAAATTTCGTACTCTCCTGTTTGCAAAAATCTTTTTCTCAAAATCCTTATTGCATCGGGTGCGTGCCGTATTCCTAGCAGCCTGTGGCACTGCTCGTTTGATATTCTGCCGTAATTTTCCAAAAACCGTAACACTTTATCGGCTTGGGTTTTCCCTTTAAGCTGCTCCATTTGCGATATTTTCATCCCATTTGCCCTCACTTTTTAGTAAAACTCGTATTTGCTCTTCACATTTTCAGCCATTTCGCCTTGCAGCATAAATTTTATTACCGACTGGATACCCGATATTTGTGCTTGATAGGCTTTTAATACCTGTTCAAGACCCTTGTATTCCTGCTGCGACTCGTTCAATTTTGTTGTCGTTTCTATCGCCTCATCAGTAAATTTCGGCTTGGCGATAAGCATTGGGATTTTATTCTCAAATGCTGCTTTGCTGTTGTGTAAGCCAGATTTGTAAATCATTACGGTTAATTTGTTCAGGCTCTCGCCATACGTTTTACGTGCTTCTCGGTAAGCGTTCGCCAACTCCTTCATCTCCTCGGAAACACGTATCAACTGTTGCGATATGTCTTCTATTTGCGGTGTTTCGCATGCTTCTTCTTTCATTTTTTTGCTCCTCTTGTTATCGGTTTACACTTTTTCATACCCTTTCGCCAACAATTCACCTATATCAGTTCTACCCCAATCAACTTGTGCAAACTGGTATGTCGCGTGTTTAACCGTTTTTCCGTTTCTATCCTTTATGAGTTTTCGCAATGTTACGGTTTTGTAGCTTTTTGGTTCTTCCCGTTTTGCGTTTTTCTTTCTGCAACCGCTGCGAAAGTCCTTGATGACCTTCAAGGGTGGGACATTGTTATACTCGTACTCATTAATAATCCGCCTGTAACACTTCTTGTAATCCCAAATGTCATAGTCCCCAAGCTCTTTTATGTACTCTTGTGCCTTTAGCTTGTCTTTGCTGCCGTAAAAGCTGAAAAGGTCCCGTACAAACTCTTCTCTTTCACTGTAAAACACTATTCTTGCTCCCTTACTTCCCTTAGTGCTGCCATAAACGTTGTGTTGTAAAAATCCTCATCAGGCGCAGCTCTGTCGTCATAAACTCCGTTTCTTAGGTCAGAATAGTTCTTGTCTTTGAGCAAAAAGCTAACAGAAGGCTTGTATTTCTTTCCGTCCTTGCCAGTAAACTCGCCAATGGATTTTAGCGTTTTTAGCACATCGTCCAGTGTCTCAAAAAAATCAGGGGTCTGCTCTATAAGCTCCGAAAGTTGCAAACACTGTGGCGAACTTAGAAACGGGATGGCGCCAAAATGCTGTTTATAGCAGCTCTTAAACCGCTTTACTTCTTCGCTGTAGTATGGGTCAACCTTTTGTGTCCTTATAGGGGTAACACCTTGTAATCCTTTGTTTTGTTCTGCTTTATCCTCTGTTACTTCTTTTTTATTCCTTCTTTCAGTTGCGTTTTTCTCGTGCGCGCTCTCATCCAATGGAGAAAGAAAACAATTTGATAAATCATTTTCATTTACATTTTCATTTACATTTTCATTTACATTATCATTAGGGGTTGTTTTGGGGTTGTTTTTTGATGCATTTTTGTTACCTTGGGGAGCACCGCCTAAATGTCCTGATGACCTGCCTTTAAGCCCATTTAAATACTTCTTTAAATTTGATATTATTTGCGGTTTTATTGATGAAAATATTGCGGAAACTGTGTAATTTTTGCTAAGTTTTTGCTCTATTTCTTGTGTAAAAGTTGTAAGTTGTTCATCACTTTCTTCGCAAAAAAGACCAAGTTTTATAATACTTTCCAACAGCAAATATCTATATTTTATTTGTGGAATTTTCTCAACTGACTCCATAAAACTTTTATAAAACACAAAACTTTCTCTCATTTTTTTTACTTTTTCCTTCTCTTTAAAAAAAAAGGGGGAATTTTCCCCCATAGGGTAATATTTCTCATTATAGGAGTATACTAGACTTATTATTTATTCATTTTCAAACGCAAAAGGGTCATTTTGAGTGTCTTTTGACTCTTCCATATTATTGAATTCTGCCTCTATAATCGTTTCTTCGCCGATATTGTCAACGTATTGCGGTTGTGATTCAATGTCATTTAAAACCGCCATATCATTTGTAACTGCTGTTTGAAATTCTACTGACATAATGCCCCATTTGCTTATTAATTGACGTAACATTGTTTTAAATGCCATTCCGTCAAAATCTTTAGCCCAAAAAGAATATTTTGTATTGTTTCTTACATCTGATCTATACGCTTGTGAATATTCTTTAGCGTGTTTTTCCATTTTTGCTTTAGACCAGTAAAGAGATTTTTTAAATCCGTTAGTAAGTTCAAAGTATGTATAATATCCGACTACTGGTAAAGATTCTCTTTCGTCGTCGTCTTCGATAAATTCTATAACTGTTTTACCAGTAAATTTATCTTTTCCTTTATATTCGCCTTCTCTGATTTCAATTACATCTAAATCACGGTAATTACCTGAACGCATAGCAAGCTGAATATATCCTTTATAACCTAGCTGGAATTGTGCAACTATTCTTTTTATATTGCCTTGTTTGTCTTTATCTTTATAAGGGACTATATAATATTGTCCTAGCTGCGGGCTTGATGACAATTTTAAACTTTCACCCAAAAGTGCACTTGCCAAAATTGTGCTGTGTTCGCATTCGGCAATAGCCGGATTATTTGATACAAGTGATATAATTGATGTTATAAACTTGTTCCCGTCTTTGCCTGCTATCATTTGATTTATTTTGTTCTTTACCGCATCTGACGTCATAAACGTCGAAAAAGTCGATTTACTCGTTTTTCTTGTTGTCAAACTATTACCTATTGCCATTATTCTATACCCCCGTATTCAATGTTGTTTTCTCTTAAAAATTCACCAAGTGCCACAAGTTTGGCTTTATTCCCTTTTACCCAAAATTTTCTATAGTATATCTTTTGGGGTTCCTTACAAATTTCATTTGCTTCTTTTTTATCTTCATTCACTTGATGAGTTTTTGTTGTTTGCTTTTGTTCTTCTTTGTGTTGCTTTTCTCGGGCTTCAATAAGTGTTTTTAGCTTTTCCAGCCGTTCCTTTTCTTGCATCGCTTCAACAAAATCTAAAGTAGCAAGATATTTGTTCTTCACCTGTAAAGCTATGTCTGCTTCTAGTTTTAGGCCGTTTATTATTTCCAATTTCGCTTTAACATCACTAATTGTTTCGGCTATTTCTTTTTCAATCTCACTCATTTTGTAAGTCGCATTGAGCCATTTTTTATTAAATATTTTTTCAATTGGCAAAATGTCCGAAAAATCTTCAATAATAGAGTTATAAAAATTCTCTATATCTGCTTTTTTGGCTTCGGCTTTTTGTAATTCAAAGTTTTTAATTTGTGTGTCAATTGCCATAACAGGCTTGTCAACCAAGAACACAAGCTCTTTTATCCTTTTTTCAAATTCTTCATACGGCTTCAAGCATAACTTTTTAATCTCTTTCCTTCTTTTATCAATTGCTTCTTTAAATTTATTTAGGTTTGACCTGTCTTCTTTTGCGGTTTTTATCGCATCTTCCGTATAGGTTAAATTTTCGTATTTTTCAAGTCTTGCGCTTAATTCTGTTTTAAGTTCGTCAAAATTAAATTCAATCGCTTGAATAAAGCCGTTTTCGCTTGTTGGATTTATCAGTTTAAATTCCATTTATAAGCTCCTTTCGATTTCATTAGCCATATTTTGTAATAGTTTTCGTACTGTGTTTATAAGGCGTGTTCTAAAATCTTCTGAATAGAAAGCAATAAGCCAAACTCAAAAAAATAGAACAGGGGCTACAAATAGCCATTTTAAAAGTTTTTTCATAATTTCTCCTTTTTATATGCTTGGTAATTTTAACGGGGGCTCTTTGTCTTTTTCGACATAATGCCAAAATTCGCACTCTTTTTCGATTAGATAATTTATATCGTCTTCGTGCTCTTCCCGTAAAATGTGATAATGCTTTGTGGTAAGTTGTGTTTCTTTTTCGTTTTTGTGCTTAATTTGAACTTTTAATTTACAAAATTTGTAATCTTCATCAATGGCAAAATAATGCAAAACTTGGCAAAAATAATTCATCGGGATTTGTTTATTCCACTTTTCCCAGTCCTGCGGTCTGTGTATTTCGGTGGTTTTGCATTCAAATATACCTCTTAAAGCTGTTTTGATTTCCAATAATTCACCATCCAGACTAGCTCGAATAAAATTAAAACCTTTGTGTATATGTAAATCATAAGGATTATGTGTTACTTTGTACTCAGGATAGTCAAGTTTGAAAAGTTCTCTTAAATATTCTTCTGCTTTTTTGCCATAAACTACACAAGGCTTTTGGCTTATATCTTGCGCTTTTGCCCGTCCTGTTTTCTCTTTCCACAATTCAACATTTGTTTTATACGGATTTAAGCCTAATATACAAGCAGCGTCGGACCCGCCTATGCCCTTTGAACGTTCTTTTAGCCAAGTTTCAACGGCATTTATTTCCTTTAATAAATGTGACATTACGCAACCTTGGTGTTTGTTTTTTGTGTGATTACGGCCTCTATAACTTTGTTTGCTATTTGAGTGGTCAAAACGAACTCTAAAAGTTCTTCCAAGACTTCTTTTCTTGTATACTTCCCTTTTTCTGTCCGCTCTTCAACTTCTTTCATTTTGGAAGTTATAAATTTTTCTAAATCTTTCAAAGTTTTTATGTTTTTTTCTATCCCGCTATAATCTCCATAGCCATACATGCTTGTTATATCAACATAATCATTGCAATCAATTTCCATGCTTAAACCTGTCAAGCAATCGTCTTTTTCATAAAAATCAAATTCAAATCTCATTTTTAAACCCTTTCGCAAACTTTCAAGTTCAACCTGTTCAAATTGTCATAAAATCCGCATTTTTTGAGTCTTGCGAATTTTTCATGTGCTCGAGCAAAAACATTCTCATCAGTTGGGAACAAGTCAACTGTTTCACCGCTTGTCATCTCGATTACAGATGTTTTCACAAAGCCTTTTATTGCTTTTAAATAGTTTTCAAATCTTTGTGACTCAATGCTTTTAATTCATGTTTTTGACATTATTAAATCTCATTATTTAAAACCCTTATTGATATACATCCGTTGGACAATCCCAAAAGATGTACAAAGATAAAGATTTTATTGTTATTCAATGGTCAAGGTGCAATGTTTTTAACCTCTGACAATCAAGATGATGATGTTATGGTTATCAAACTCAAAAAAGGTCAATCCGTTAAGATTGTTTATGAGGATTTATTAAGCTTTAATATAAGTGTATAATTATGGCATGGAAAATAATTCACTATTTATTTTAAAAGCTAAAATGGAAAATAATATCAATAAGCGCAATT
>USOK01000113.1 GCA_900556295.1 uncultured bacterium
TGTATCATTTAAAAAGTTAGTATTTGAAAAAATACAGCAGGATGTGATTCTTTTACTGTGTCAAAAAGGTTCTACGGAACCGCATCTCGAATATATAGAAGTAGAAGATGATAAAGCTCTAGAGTATATAGATTTATATAAAATAAAAAATCCAACAAAATGTATATATTCATCTGAAAAATGGACTATGTATTTTTTAGAGCAAAAAGAACTCGATTTTCTCCATAAAATAGAAAATAATCAAAATTTTTCAAAACTTAGTGAATATCTTAAAGTTGAAGTCGGTATGACGACAGGAGGAAATGACTTTTTTACAGTAGATAAAAATACTATTGATAAATTCAAATTAAAAAGGTATGCAAAACCATTATTAGGCAGATCTGTTCAAGTTAAAGGATGTAATTTTACAAGAGAAGATTGGTTAAACAATCAAATTAATCAATCAAAAGCTAATTTATTATTATTTCCATCTAAGCAAAAAATTAAAAGCAAAAAGTCATTGGAATATTTAAGTATAGGTGAAAATAATGGTGTCTCGTCAGGATTTAAATGTAGAATTCGTAATGAATGGCAAATTATTCCTTCTGCTAATATTTCAGATGCTTTTTTTTCTAGAAGAAATAGTATATATGCAAAAATGATATTGAATTCAGCTCAAGCGTATTGTACAGATACAATGCATAGAATATGGTTTAATAAAGGAGTTAATATAAAAGCATTAATTGCTAGTTATTATAACTCTATCACATTTGCATTTGTAGAATTAGCAGGTAGAACGTTTGGCGGTGGCGCATTAGAGTTAATGCCTAGTGAAGTAGCTAGTTTATATATCCCATATTGTACTGAAAATGAAATGTTATTTGAAAAAATCAACCAAATGCTGAGAAATAATTGCGAAATAAATGAAATTTTAGATTATACAGATAAAAAAATATTAAAAGAAAATCTATTATTATCACCGGAAGACATAGAACTAGCCAAACATATTCGCCAAAAACTTTTAAATAAAAGAATTAATAGAAAATAGTTCTATTTGTTATTCTCCACCTCAGCTTTAACATACTGATGACGGTGATGAGGGCTTTGTGGGCAATTTCCACCGGCAGGCGAGATGCTTTTATGACCGCACCATTGGCATATATAACCTTTGTTTAATTCCTTAACGATTCGCTCTAATAGCTTTTTTATAACAATTATTTCACTTTCATTTTTTATTTCCTATTTTATCTATGAACGACAAGCCAATTATGTCTGCCATTCGGACTATACTCACACTCGCCTGCTTCTGACTTCGGGGGATTAATAACAACTTTAGAACAAAAACTACACCGAAACCTCTCCACCGCGATGTAATCTAAAATTCGTTTCAACACTTTTATTGCGTGAACTGTTTTCATTTTTTAGCCTTTCAGTTTACTGAAATATCATATAATCAAAATTATTGTATTTGCACTTAACTATCTGATTCTACAAGCAAAAATCGTTTGACAACTTATGAAGGTTTATGATATAATAAAACATAATAAAAGTTGTGTTTTTGAGCAGGCTTTTATTATGCAATCACGACATTTAAACAGAGCCTTTACACCGTTCCACAAAAGACGGATAGGTTTTATTTTGTCGGTTGAAAGTGAGGTGTGATATGCGGTGGTTTGATAAACTCGAAATAGTCAGACGACCAAAACATACCTTCTCTGGATTAACAATGGGCTTCAATCTCTGCGGTTGAAGCTCTTTTTTTATTTTAAAGGAGTAAAAATGAGTATAGGAAAAATTCGATTGCTGAATGACCAGCTTCGTAAGACGTTTACTGGTGGCAGGGTTTTATTAACTATCGGGGTTCGGACTTTAAGAGATGGTGATTACGCAGAATTGCTAAATAAAGTCAAAAATTTCGATAACTTCAATCCCGATAATGACCCAAACCAAGAACACGACTTCGGGGCTATTGAATTCAAAAGGACGACATATTTTTGGAAGATAGACTACTATGACCATGATTACTTGTATTTAAGCCCTGATCCTGCAGATGAAAATGTCACGAACAGAGTGCTAACCATAATGAGAGGGGATGAATATTGATGAAAACCAAATATTCTCAAGGTAATTGTGATAATTTGTGTGGCGTTTATGCTTCAATCAATGCGGCTTTACTATCGACAGAGGGCTTAGCAAAGTTCAATAAAAAACAAGTTAGAGAGTGGTTTCAACTCATTATAGCTGATTTATCGAAACACCGTAAGCTATTAACGGTTCATAAAGAAGGCTCACCTGTCGAACTGGTTGAAAACTACATACGGCTCCTGCAAACAAAGCTAGCTGACAATGTTATATTGAGTTATTACAAGCCATTTACCGACCAAACAAGAACCTCTACGGCACTCAAAAAGCTATCGATATTGGCAAACCAAAAAAATACTGCAATCGTCGTAGGTATTCAAGGCTTTTATGACCATTGGTCGGTCTTGGATAAAATACAAAATAACCGACTTTACCTTAACGATTCAGACAGCTTGAAGTTCTTAAACATAAAGAATATGCCCAAACGATACAACCTGACTGTTGAGGACACGATAGTCATTAAGGCTGAGGCGTGTAAAAATGAAGTATACCGCGATTGCACACCAGAAAAACTGTGCAAACAAAGTCAAAAACCGTATTTATTGCACACCTGTAAACCAAAGTCATAAACGTCAATTTCACACATAGGAGCTAAAAAATGATTTTTAATTATAAGCGCGTTTCCACAACCGACCAAAACACCGAAAGACAGTTACTTGATATTGCTTGCGACCGTGAGTATGTTGAAAAAATCAGCGGTAAAGATACTAACCGTCCAGAGCTACAAGCAATGTTACTCAATATTCGTGCCGGTGATGTGGTTAATGTCCACTCGATGGATAGATTGGCTCGTAACACAAAAGACTTACTGAACTTAGTTGAACATATAACCGATCAAGGAGCTAAAGTTGTGTTCCATAAAGAAAATCTGACATTCGCCCCCGATAAACAAGACCCATATCAAAAAATGATGATGACGATGCTTGGAGCGGTGGCAGAGCTTGAACGTAACTTAATCTTAGAGCGACAACGTGAGGGGATTGCACTGGCTAAACTTCACGGTAAATACAAGGGTGGGCAACATAAACTAACCAACGAACAAGCCGAGGAAATAAAAGCCTTAGTCAATAACCGTACCCCGATAACCGCAATAGCCAAACAATTTAATGTTTCAAGACGAACAATTTATAATTATTTGTAAAAAAATCGGTATGAACTCTTAGCCCATACCGAACATCAAATTATCTAATTTAGACATTTTGCATGCTTTCAAATTATCTAATCTAGACAATACTATTTAATAAAAATTCACGACGTTTTTTATTGTTTGTCATCTGCATATATTCAATAGCCTGCTTTAACTTTTCTCTCGTTGTATCATTCTTGGCAAAATATTTCATTCTTTCAATATCTCTATCACAATAAAACAATACAGCCTTAGAACTTTCACTATCACGACCAGCTCGACCAGATTCTTGGTAATACATTTCAAGGTTATATGTACCTTCAAAGTGAATAACTAAGTGTACATCTGGTTTATCAATCCCCATACCGAAAGCGCTTGTAGCAATGACGATACAGTTTTCTTTCTTAAATCTTTTGAGTATTTCTTTTTTATTATTACTCTTACCATTAAATACATAGCTATCAATACCACGCTCTTTTAATATATCTTGAAGCCCAAAAGTATAATCAATATGAGCGCAATATATAATAATCGAAGTTGTTGGCTTATTATCTTTATCAAGGTATGGTTTGAGTGTATCTAATAATTGTTGTAATCCATCACCTTCCTTTTTAACCACACTATATTTAATATTCGGTCTGTTTAAGTTGCCTTTAAATACTTTGGCTTTTTTAGGCATATTGCACACTTTTTTAATAACCTTTTGTGTGATGTCGCCTGCAGTAGCCGTCAATGCCATAACTTTTGCATCTGGGTATTTCTTTATAAGTTTATTTAGTGATTCTTGGTAATCAGGTCTAAAATCTTCACCCCATACATCGATACAATGTGCTTCATCAATGGCAATCATACAAATATCTAATTTAGACAATACCTTTTTTAACTCTATATTGTTCAACATCTCCGGAGCTATATATAAAAACTTATATTTACCCTTACTTAAGTGTTTTAATTTTTTATTTTTGTTTTTAGCCTCACCAGTAAATGCAAGAGCTAACTTTTTATGTTTCTTATTAAGTTTAGATACTTGGTCATAAATTAAAGATACTAAAGGTTCTATAACTATACATAACCCTTTTAATTGTAAAGCTGATGCATAATAACATAAACTCTTACCAAAATTAGTAGGTTGAATAACAATACAATGTTGATGGTCTTTAATATAATTAATGATTTTCTCTTGTTTTGGTTTATAAGAATCATACTTTAAAAATTGTAACACAATCTTATTAATTGATATAGGCTTGGCGTATGTGTCGTGGTTGAGAGATTTTTTGCCCAATTTCCCCGTTTTTAGGCCTCTTTTAGCCATTCTTATGCAGTTTAGAGCCATTTTATCGGCTTGGTTGCTGATGAAGTTCGTCAGTAAACCCTTATTAAAAAAAAAATACCTGTTCACCCAATGACAACTTATCTAAAAACAATAAATGGTAATTATGGATTTTATCATTTGGTCTTGTGTGGTAATCTTGGCGCCTTTCAGAATACGGTAAAGCTGTTAAATCTTGTTGCTGATACCTTTAACCAGAATAAATGAAGTTGCTATTGCAGGTTATAAAAAATTAAGAGAAACAGAGCAAGCTAGTACTGCAACAATCAACCTTGAACTCGCGATGGTATCACATCTTTTACATAAAGCTGTTGAATGGGGCTGGATTAACAATATGCCCTGTCGTATCGTAAAAGAACAATTAGAGGAAAGCGATAAAATCTATCTTACCAAAGAACAAGTCAATGATTTAATCGAATCAGCTAAACACGATCAAAATCCACAAATTTATATGTTTATCAGAATTGGCTTCGAAACAGCAATGCGTAAAATGGAAATTCTTAGTATTAAGCTTAAAGATATTCACCTTGAAAATAATCGTATTTATATTCCAGATGCCAAAGCTGGTGCAAGAATGCAACCCATTACAGCAGGTTTAGCTGAACAATTAAAAACATATATCGAAAATCTAAAAAGAGAAAACCCATTAGCTGAATGGCTATTTCCATCAGCCACCGCAAAAAACGGTCATACTATTGATATTCGCAAAGCATTCGTAAGATGCGTTCAAAGAGCTAATCTCGATATTGAAAAAGTGACACCTCATACAATGCGACATACAGCGATAACACATTTAGTGCAAAATGGTGTTGATTTACTAACGGTTCAACATATTTCAGGTCACAAGACCTTAAAAATGGTGCAACATTACTTCCACCAGAATGGAAAGCATATTGACGATGCGATGTCTAAATTAGAGAAAGCTTACAAAACAACTTCTCAAAAAGACTAGAAAAATCTGATAAATTCTTTACACAATTACACCAAAATTACACAAAAGATAAAATTACATATAAAATTTAAAAAACCAAACCCTTCGCAACATTAAGGTTTTGAAGGGTTTTGTAATGGTGCTCGGGGACGGGATCGAACCGCCGACACGAGGATTTTCAGTCCTCTGCTCTACCAACTGAGCTACCCGAGCATCAACTGACGAAAAGGTTTATAATTCATATTTTTCCGCTTGTCCAGCAGAACATTAAATTTTTAAT
>USOK01000114.1 GCA_900556295.1 uncultured bacterium
AAATAACTCAAACCTTAAAAGACCATGCCTCTTTGCATCTTGGCATCTTTGCATCTCAACACACGCCACCAAAGTGTTTTAACGACTCATCGTGATTGCCCCTCCCCCGATGGTTCTTCTTAAATCTAATTTAACAATAAATCTCTACTATCCTTCAACCACAACGTTACTTATTTCAACTTTTATAGTAGAATAAAATTAATGAATTTTAAGGAGAAAAATATGAGCAAAGATATTAAAGCAGTAATTCTTGCAGCCGGCAAAGGAACAAGAATGAAGTCCAATACACCAAAAGTTTTACATCAAATTTTTGGAAAACCATTGTTGGGATATGTTTTAGATAACGTAAAAAATCTAACTAACGAGGCATTTGTAATTGTAGGACACCACGCAGAAGAAGTTACCGATTATGTCAACAAAAACTATCAAAAAGCCAAAACAGTCCTACAAACCCCTCAATTAGGAACAGGGCATGCTGTTTCAATGGTTTGTCCTGCTTTAGAAAATTTTGACGGACAAGTTATCATCCTTTGTGGTGATACTCCGATTATTACAGAAAAAACTCTCAGAGAATTTGTCGAATACCATAATACTCAAAATTCTGATTTAACAGTAATGAGTACAATATTTGAAAATCCTACAAATTACGGAAGAATAATCCGAGAGCCTGACAACTCTCTAAAATGTATCGTCGAAGAAAAAGACGCTACCCCAGCACAAAAAGCCGTAAAAGAAGTTAACGCAGGCATTTATTGTTTAAATTGGGGTAAAATCAAAGGAGCATTCTCTCAGTTAACAAGCAACAACGCACAAGGTGAATACTATTTAACAGATATTATTGCTTGGGGTAAAAAAAACTCGTTAAATGTTAATGCATATATCCTAGAAAACAGTGATGAAATTTATGGCATAAATTCTAGACTTAACTTAGCTGAAGCAACAAAAATAATAAACCAAAGAAAATTACACGAACTTATGGTTAATGGCGTTACAATCGTCGATCCGGCTTCAACGTGGATTTCGGAAGATTCCGAAATCGGTGCAGACACAATCATTTATCCTTCAACATATATTGAAGGGAAAAATAAAATCGGGCAAAACTGCAAAATAGGACCTTGCGCTCACCTAAGAGGAGATGTTGAAATTGAGGATAATTGTAAAATCGGAAATTTTGTTGAAGTAAAAAAAGCAAAAATCGGTCACAATACAAATGCGGGTCATTTGAGTTACATAGGCGATTCTGAATTTGGTTCACACATCAACATTGGCGCTGGGACTATCACGGCAAACTATGATCCAATCAGTAAAAAGAAAAGTAAAACAGTTCTTAAAGATAATGTAAAAATAGGTTCAAATACCGTACTTGTAGCTCCAGTTGAAATTGGAGAAGGGACAAATATCGGAGCCGGTAGCGTAATTACAAAAAATATCGGAGAATGGGCTTTGGGCTTAACAAGAGCACCTTTGAGAATCATTGAAGGATGGGTTAAAAAGAAATAGTATGAGCCACAAAAAACTAAAATGGACAATGTTTGTAATCACTGCAGTCGGTAATTTTATCGCAATGCTCGATTCTACGACTGTAAACCTCGCACTTTATCCGATGGCGAGAGATTTACACGTAACAATGGGGCAGATTCAGTGGGTAATGATTGCTTACATGCTCATTTTGACAGTATTTTTGCCATTTTTTGGGAAATTAGGTGATATTTTTTCTAAAAATAAGCTATATACAGTCGGCTTTTTATTATTCGGAATTGGAGCGTTTCTAAACACGACAGCTCCAACTTTCGAATTATTAATTGCATATCGATGTTTGGAAGCACTTGGGGCGTCAATTTTACTTTCTAACGGACAAGCAATTATTGCTTCTATTTTCAAAAAAGAACGCAGAGGCAAAGCTCTAGGTTTAAACGGATGTATTGTTGCAATCGGAGGGATGAGCGGACCTGCTCTCGGAGGTATTTTAATTAATTATTTCGGTTGGCATTCAGTATTTTTCCCTTGCGTAATTGTTGCAATTTTAGGCGTAATTTATTCATATAGGATGCTTCCGAGAAGTGTCAAAACAGACATTAAAAACTTCAAATTTGATTACAGAGGATTTTTCTATTTTACAGTCAGCTTATTTGCACTGTTACTAGCAATATCAGAAGGTCATACTTGGGGCTGGAATTCGTTAAAAATTATAGTTCTCGGTATAATTACATTGATATTTGGTGCACTATTTTATATGCGTGACCACAAAATAAATTATCCGCTAATAAATTTTTCAATGTTCAAAATACAACCATTTACATTCGGAAACTTAGCAGTAATGACCTCTTACATGGCAATGTACACAAACAGCATCCTACTCCCGTTCTTTTTACAAGAAATTTTGAAATATAACGCTCTTGTAACAGGTTTGTTAATTTTACCTTATTCGTTAACATTAGCTATAACCGCCCCAATTGCAGGCAGATTGTCAGGGAAATATGGGAGTAAAATATTAACTCGGTTAGGTCCTGCGACTTACTGCATTGCATTATTTATGTTCACAATTTACGACAAAAATGCAACAATGTGGCAAATTATTTTAGCATCTGGAATTATGGGCATAGGCAATGGTTTGTTCCAATCTCCTTCTAACAATGCAATTATGACAAGTGTAAAGAAAGAGGAACTAGGGCTTGCTTCAGGGATTTTAGCTCTTGCTCGCAACCTAGGCAACATATTAGGGGTTGCTGTTACAATTACTCTATTTGAAACTTTCAGACATTTGTTTATTGAATATGGTCAAGTTTACGAAAACGCATTTTTGGCTTCATACAGAACTACAATGTGCTTCGGGATACTGTTCGGCTTGACTTGTTTGGCATTCGCTTACGTAGCTTACAAAAACGAAGCTAAATCTTAAAGAAATGTTTTTTACCATTATTATAGTTAATTTCAATAATAGGTGAACCTTTACATCCTAACAAGAAACAAAAATTTTTTCATAAACAGATTATAACAAATTTCCACTTTTTGTCAATTTATCTTGACCAAATCCGTTAAATTTACAAAATCTTAACTTGAAAAATAGTTATCAGCAATATAAAATACTAGTGTAAATTTTACACTAATGTTACTCAAATATAGATAGTAGGGAAATATGACAACACATAATGAAAATATCAGAAATATCGCTATCATCGCTCACGTTGACCACGGCAAAACAACACTTGTTGACTGTTTATTAAAACAAGCAGGGGCTTTCCGTGCTAACCAACAGGTACAAGAACGTGTATTGGATAGCAATGATTTAGAAAGAGAACGTGGAATTACTATCCTTTCTAAAAACATTTCAATTAATTACAAAAATACTAAAATTAACGTTATCGACACACCTGGTCACGCAGACTTTGGCGGTGAAGTAGAGCGTGTATTAGGCATGGTAGATGGTGCATTACTAATCGTTGATGCAGCAGAAGGTCCTATGCCTCAAACAAGATTTGTACTTTCAAAAGCTTTGGAATTAGGTTTGAAAATTATAGTTGTAATAAACAAAATTGACAAACCGGCTGCAGAACCTTTAACAGCTCTAGACAAAGTATTTGATTTATTCACAGAACTAACAGATAGAGAAGATTTGATTGACTTCCCATTCATTTTTGCAAGCAGTTTAAATGGTTTTGCAATTAAAGATTTGGACGATGAAAGAAAAGATATGATTCCGCTTTTGGATTGTATTTTAGAAAACATTAAACCACCAAAGGGAGATGCAGACAAACCTTTCCAATTCCGTGCAACAACTCTTGACTACAACGAATATGTCGGAAGAATTGTTATCGGACGTATTGAAAACGGAAAAGTTAAATCTCAAGAACAAGTTTGTGTAGTTCACGCAGATGGAAGTCAAGAAAAAGGTAAAATCACAAAACTTTTCGGATTTCATGACTTGGGAAGAACAGAAATCGAAGAAGCTTATGCAGGTGATATCGTTGGGATTGCAGGTTTTTCAGATATTCAAATCGGAGAAAGCATTTGTTCATTGACAGATCCTCAACCACTGCCTTTGATTAAGGTTGACGAACCTACTTTGCAGATGAACTTTTCTGTAAACGACAGTCCATTTGCCGGTACAGAAGGGAAATTCGTAACTTCAAGACAATTGAGAAAAAGACTTTACGACGAACTTGAAAAAAATGTAAGTTTAAGAGTTGAAGATACTGATTCAACTGATGTATTCAAAGTTTCAGGTAGAGGAGAACTTCACTTAGGTATCTTGATTGAAACGATGCGTCGTGAAGGTTACGAATTCCAAGTTTCTAAACCGGAAGTAATTTACAAAACTATCGATGGCGTAAAATGTGAACCATTCGAAAACTTAATTGTAGATGTTCCGGAAGGTTGCGCAGGAAGCTGTATCGATAGACTTTCAGGCAGAAAAGCAGAAATGAAAGAGATGAACAATGCTAAAGGCAGAACAACAATGGTATTCCATATTCCTGCTCGAGGGTTAATTGGTTTCAGAAGTGAATTTATCAGAATGACTCGTGGTGAAGGTATTATGTACCACACATTCTTGGATTACAGACCATTTGCCGGCGATATTCCTCGTCAAAGAAACGGTTCAATTATTGCTCACGAACAAGGAGAAGCTATTCCTTACGCATTGGCTCAATACGAAGATCGTGGAACATTCTTTGTAACTCCGAAAACAAAAGTTTACCGTGGTATGATTATCGGAGAATGCAACAAACCACAAGACATCGTTGTTAATATCTGTAAAACAAAAAAATTAACTAACATGCGTAGTGCAACTGCTGACGTAATGGTTACATTACAAGCTCACAAAGAAATGTCTTTGGAAGAATGCATGGAATACATCGGTGATGACGAACTGGTTGAAATCACTCCAGAAAACGTTAGAATCAGAAAAGCTGATTTGACAAGAAAAATATATAACTAAAAATATATCTATTATAAAACTAAAAAGTCCCGGTAATACGGGGCTTTTTTAATCTTTAAAATCTAATTCGATAAGGATAATCTTTAGGGATTTTCCAACCGTTACGCTGTATTAATTTAGTACAATAAGAACCACTTCCACCGTTATTATTACAACCTCTAACAGAATCATTTCTAATAAAGTCATCATTATTGGTCATAGCAAAACTAAATGGTTCAAAATTATTTTCTCTATACAATCCCGGAATAGGATTAAAATAAAAAGAAAAAGCGCATCTGCCAATATATTTTTCCTGTTTCAAGCATTTTTCAGGATCTCCCGGGAAAAATAGCCAATCACGTCCCCAACCGCTATGTCCCAATGCAGAACCATCCTCAAAATATAAAACATAAGGCTTATTCCAAGCAATTTTTTTTGTTTTAGTGACATTTAAATAAGGAACATAGTACTTATTTATGAATTCTATCTCATTTTGATTCCCTTGTTGTGCCCAATTTTCTCTATCACCATAATCTTGTTCTGTTAATCTAACAGCTTGATTTATCGTTGAGTAAAATTTTTGCAAACGAGTTTCTACAACATGTTTTTGATAATTGTAAATAATATTAGGTAAAGTTAATGATGCAACAATTCCTATAATACCGATGGTGATGAGAACTTCGGCAAGAGTAAATGCAACTTTACGGTTGAGTGAAAAGTGAGACGTGAAAGGTGAAAAGACCGTTTCAGAAAAGTTACTAAGATACTGAGGCACTTGGGCACTAAG
>USOK01000115.1 GCA_900556295.1 uncultured bacterium
AAAAATATGAGTGAAAAACCTCGAGGACACCAAAATATTGATCCAGACGGATATGATTACCAAATAAATGAAAAAGGAACAATTAAGTTGAATGCATATCCGAATACTAAGAAAGGGCAACTAACAAAAGAACAAAACGCTCTACTTAGAAACTCATTAGGAAAGCTCTTGGGAAAAGCTAAATAAACTTAATAATTTTCATTTTGGGAATTTTGTTCATAATTTATAGTTTGTTGACGCATATTTTCAATTTCATTAACTTGCGTATCAACTTGCTCTTTTACACTTCTAGTATCAACAGAAGAATCATTCAAGTTTATAGAAGAAGTCCCTTTAAAAGCATTCATTCCAATAAGAAAAACTATAGTCGTTAAAACTAACCCAATTAACAAATCTATAGCCCCAAAAGCATCTCGTTTCATTTTTTCTCCTATCTTAATTTATTTTTTTGGATAAAAAATCTAACAGCTTCTTCTGTAGATTTTGGAGTTCTCAATATTTCATCTTCAATACTATGTCGTCGAACTTGCACAAAAAATTTGTTATAAAGCGTCAATCCAATATAGATTATTACAGATGATAAAACAACACCCCCCATAGCCAAAGCAAATTTTGTTATCGCAGTGCTCATACCAGTATTGCGGGCTTGGTCACACAAACCCGCATTTACTGTCAAAAATAGAAATGTAATTATTGTACTAAAGATTTTATTCTTCAATTTTTTCTTCTTCTGCCTCTTTGGCTTTTTTAGCTCTTGGTTTTCTTGTTTTAGAAGCTCCTCGATTAGGACGACGAGTACGTTTTGGCTTTTCTTCAACTTGTTCTTCAGAAGATTTTTCTGTTTGTTCAACAGGGACCTCTGCTTGAGCTTTTTCATCTGTTGAAGCTACTGCTTCTTCAACCTTTTCAGATTTTTCAACTGCTTCCGGCTCAATTACAGGTTTAATTTCTTCATTCGGTTTAAGAACTGTTTCCGCTGTTTCTACAACTTGTTCAGTTGCTTCTTGCGGAGCCTCTTGTTTTTTCTCAAACTTGCTCTTTCTTCCGCCACGTTTACGTTTATTTTCACGTTTTTCAGTTTCCTGAGTTGCAACTGTAGACGGATTTTCAACCTCTACAACAGGTGCTTGTTGAACTTGTTGCTCTTCAACTGCCTCTTGTTGTGGAGCCGGTTGATTTTGGTTGTTATTTTTATTGTTTTTGTTGTTCTTTTTAAAGTTATTTACAGGCAATTTCATTTTTGCAGCTTTTGCTCTGTATTCACCTTCTGCTGTCGGAGTTGCAAAGTTGAATTCGTTCATAAAGTAGCCTGTACCTTGGCAGTGCGGACATCTTTTTGTAAAGATTTCAGACAACGATTGACCTTGTCTGTGACGGGTCAATTCAACAAGGCCTAAATCAGAAATTTGTCCGACTTGCGGTTTTGCCTTATCCGGTTCAAGAGCAATTTCCAATTCTTCAAGCATAGCAAGCTTATCCGCTCTTGACATCATATCAATAAAGTCAACGATAATCATACCGCCAATATTTCTCAAACGAAGTTGACGAGCGATTTCATGGACAGCTTCAATATTGGTTTTCAAAATCGTTTCATCTTGTGTTGATGAACTTGTGAACTTACCACTGTTAACATCAATTACCGTCAAAGCCTCTGTCTGTTGGATAAACAAGTAACCGCCTGATGGCATATTAACTTTAATATTCAATGCAGCTTTTATTTCTTTGTGTACATCTGTTGCCACAAGAAGAGGTTCTGTTCCTTTGTACAAAGTAACTTGAACGTTTTTGTTCATGTGCCAGTTTTGCAAAATATTTTGAACTCTTTGCATTGCAAAAGCTGTATCTACAACGATTTCCTTAACATCTTCCGTACAAGCTTCTCTAATTGTTCTATAAAGTAAGTCTTGATCACGATACAAAAGGTTTGGAGGAGTCATAGTTTCAGACGCTGTTATAATATTATTCCATTTTTCAAGCAAAATTTCCAAATCTTCTTGAATATCAGCTTCTGACTGACCTTCTGCCTCAGTTCTAATAATTACACCAACTCCAACAGGCTTAATCAAACTTACAACAGATTTCAAACGAGCTCTTTCCTTGGAGTTTTCGATTTTTTTACTGATACTGATTCCGGGTTCGTTCGGCATCAATACCAAAAATCTTCCAGGAAGGCTAACTTCTGTTGTAACTCTAGGTCCTTTATGTCCTGTCGGTTCTTTTACAACTTGTACGATTAATTTTTGTTTTGGAGAAAGTTTGTCTTTCAAAGAGCCTTTGCCCATAACATCTTGTGCGTGCAAAAAGCCCATCTTATCAACACCTACGTCAACAAATGCCGCATCAATACTTGGCAAAATGTTGTCAACTGTTGCTAAATAAACATCTCCTAAAATTACATCTCCTCTTGAAATAAAGAAATCAGTAACTTTTCCACCTTCCATTACCGCTGCAATATTGTCGCGTTCGGCAATAATAATTCTTTTGTCAGCATTTTGTTGCTGATGATTTTTGTTGTTACGTTTTTCGTTTGCCATAAAAAATCCTTTATAATTCTTGTAAATCTTTATCAAAGAATCTGGTTCGCCTGATATCAAACGTTACACCTGATGCAATCAAATCCATCAAAACATCTGCTCTCAACGCGGGAATTCCTGCTTCAACTGTCCCATCTTCTTTGTTCACTGCTGATTGACCGGTTTTTAGTACTATGAACAGACTTTCTCCGTCAAACCTATATGATTTTATTGACTGTTTAATGTCTGTTTTTTTGAGTAAACCTTTTTTGTTTTTCTTCTCGATAAAAATTTCTTCGAAAGATAAAACTCTGTCCGTATTATATACCAAATCTTTAAAATCGTAAAGTGATTTATTAAAAATATCCACCTTATATTCTGCCCACTGTGCTGTAATATCAATTGCCGGAGCATTTTTTGCGATTTTTACAATACTTATAATTCTTGATTCTTTCGGAAGAACTTTTTCCAACTTTTCTTTCAATTCGTTTTCCGTCAAATCGTCAAACAATTCTACATCAACAAGTTCTCCATCACTTTCCGCAAACAATGGCAGTGCAACGCCCATAGAAACCTTCATTGACGGGTTATAGCCAAGCGAATAAACAATATCTAAATCCGTTCGAGCAAGTGCCTTAAAGAAAGTATTTTGCCAATCAAGGTGAGAAAAATACTTCAAAATCCCTGTTTTTGTCAACTTAATTCGATATTTGTAAACCTCTCTGTCATAGCCGTTTACAGTTGTCGGATCTTTGTGCTCGATTTTCATATTCTGAGCTTTTTCACAAGCCTTGAAAGGTTTTGCCATAACCTTATG
This sequence comes from uncultured bacterium, assembly GCA_900556295.1. Taxonomy (GTDB): domain Bacteria; phylum Cyanobacteriota; class Vampirovibrionia; order Gastranaerophilales; family Gastranaerophilaceae; genus Stercorousia. The sequence continues at coordinate 3,331 of USOK01000115.1, forward strand.
CGTCTTTAAATTCGGACAAACGCCACAGTTTACACACTGTTTTTCACAAGTAGGAACAACAGATGCTTGGAGGTCAAGAGGCATAGATGCCAAGTCGTTTACAGCAATGTTATATTCATTAACCAGCCAACTTTTATCAATTCCTGTGTTAATGAAATCCCAAGGAAGCTCTTCATCTGTTGAAAACTGGTGTTTTGCAAGTTCAGCTAAGTCAAAACCTAACTCTTTCGCCGTTTCATGCCAGATGTCTTCCTTAAAATACTCACCCCAAGCGTCAAGGTAACAACCTTTTTTATAAAGAGCCTCAATATACTTACAAAGTGACCTGTCACCACGAGTCAAAACCGCCTCAATTTGCGAGATTACGTCCTCGTGATAATTGATTTTCAAACCTTTTATGTGCTTAGTTTTTTCTTTCAAATGTCTGATATGTTCTGAAACCTCTTTCAAATCCATCTGTCCGCACCACTGAAACGGAGTAAACGGCTTCGGCACAAAGATTGACAAGGTACAAGTTATATCAAGCCCATGATTTAAGCCTTTTTCACGCTTCAAAAGTCTTGCACGATACTTAATTCGGTTCAAAAGTTCCGCCATCTCGTCCATATCTTCCAGCGTTTCAGTCGGAAGTCCGCAAATAAAGTAGATTTTCCCCCTCGCCCAGCCGTTTTCGTAAAGAGTCAAAACAGCATTCAAAATCATTTCTTCCGTAATATTTTTCTTTATAACATTGCGGAGTCGCTGACTACCGGCTTCTGGTGCAAGTGTCATTGTTGATTTTCGAACACTTTGGACAAGATTTGCAAGTTCAAGATTAAAACCGTCAATACGTTGACTCGGAAGAGATACGGAGATTTTTTTGTCGTTAAAATCAACTGCAAGTTCTTTTATAACCTCATTAATATTTTTGTAATCGTTTGAAGATAACGAAAGCAAAGAATACTCATCATATCCGGTGTTTTTCACCAACTCTTTTGCAATCTTAATAATATCCTCAGCAGGCCTTTCTCTAATCGGCAAAGTCACATGCCCCGGTTGGCAAAAACGACACATTCTACCGCAACCACGACGAATTTCCACAACCGCCCTATCCTGAACAGATGTCGAAAACGGTATCGGATACGATTTCAAAGCTGTATCATAAGTTAATTGCGCAATTCGTTTATTAACTTTTCCACCAACAGATGCCGACCAACGACCGGCTTCCGGAGAAACCAAAGCCTTAATTCTTTCCGCTCTTGGCATTCCCTTAGTTTTTTCTAAAATTTCACAAACTTCTCTAAGCGTATCTTCGCCATCACCAATCATAAAAACGTCAATAAAATCAGCCATCGGCAAAGGATTAAACGCACAAGGCCCGCCTGCCATAACAATCGGATCGTCATCGCCTCTCATATCGTTGCGATATGGGATTCCTGACATTTCAAGCATTTTCAAAACTGTCGGATACGCAAGTTCATATTGAAGAGAAAAACCAACCGCATCAAAATCTTTCAAATATCTTTTGCTTTCAACACCATAAAGCATTTTAGGCTTGAAATCAGCTTCCGGAGCATAAGCTCTATCCGCGAACCAGCCATCATGCTTGTTTACAATATCATATAAAACTCGAACCCCAAGATTACTAATCCCGATTTCGTACTTGTCCGGAAAAACAAACGCAAACTTAACCTTTGCCTCATCAAAATTTTTGTTATACGATAAATACTCACCACCAACGTACTGGTATGGTTTTACGCAATTATGTAATGCCTCGTGATTTTCTCTAAAAAAACAGTTCAAAATTTCCCTCACAATCCTTTGCAGATGAAGAAATATTTATATAAGCTAAGCAGAAGTATCCGGGAAATACTTATCAATCTCTATAATCGTACCATCTAAAGTATTTTCTTGAAAAGATTCTATAAACTTAAACAGGTCTGAATTTGGCACATCATAATTATACAGAACAGTTTCGCCTTTATATTCACGCATCACACGCACAATATAATGGCATCCTTGCGCATATTTTAACAAATGTTCTGGATTAAACTTATTTCCATTATGATCTTTATCAATTCTTACATAATTAAATCCTGCGTAGAATTTAACCTTCTCTTCTGTTTCAGGTTTTAATTTATTATTATGCTTAGAGAATATATCTATAACTTTTTTATTAATTTCATCTACCATACATCTATTAAACTATAAGTTTTGAAGCATGTCTAAATTATTAAGCAAATTATTACAATTTATAACTTTGTATTGCCGAAAGCAGATTTTTATACGAGAATAAAATCATCATAAGGAGAATTAAGAATGTTTTATTTGAAGAGAACTGCATCAACAGGCAGATATGAGC
>USOK01000116.1 GCA_900556295.1 uncultured bacterium
GTGTTTGAAGTTGTTCCACTGAAAAATAATATGGTTAAATTGAAATTGACAGAAAAAGAACTTGTTGATGCTCTGAAAACTAGTGCGAAATCCTTCAATGATCCAGGACACAAACCTGGTATAATTATGCCATCAGGGCTGAAATATACCGTTAGCAGGTCAGGAGAATTAAAAGCTGTAACGTTTATTGATAAAGATGGAAAGGATGTTCCTATTGATATCAATAATCCAAGGACTGACAAGGTTTATACTGTTGCAACAGATGACTTTTTGGCATCAGGCGGAGACAATTTGTTAGAAAATAAAGTCGAAAAAGGTGAGATTGACGAAAAATTTGACTACGATAAAGATAAATTGACTTGCGATTACGTCAAAAAACTAAACGCACCTATCGAATTAAAAGATGATGGTAGAATTACAGTTGTTGACTAGGTTTATAAATAGAAAAAGGAACTTCTAGTAGCCATATTGTTCGTGCTGATTTAAATACTCTTTAACGGTGTTCAAAGAGGACTGAACAATACGTGTTACACGAGAAGGAGATAATCCAACCTGTTTGGCAATATCTTTAACTTGCATGTTTCTGTAAAATCTGTATTCTACAACAGTTCTCTCTTTGGGCGGAAGTTTTGCGATTGCAGCTCTAATCATTCGACCCATTTCAGTAATTTCTGCATTCTCATCGGGCTGAGCATGCGGGTCTTTTAAAAAGTCAAAAGGAGAGTCATTATCACTCGCAGCAGCAGCTAAACCGTCAATTGACAAAATAGTTTCGTAAACAGCTTCACGAACTTTTGCCTTTTGCATATCCATGCCTTCTACAGCTTCTTCCGGATCAACTTCTTCATCGGATTTGTGTTTTAAAGAGTACCATTTATATCTAATTCTAAGTTCATTTCTAATAGCCCATCTTACGGCAGTTGCAATGTACGCCGCATTATATCTGTCAAGCTGTTCTGGGGTTTTGTTTTTAATTAAAACTTGAACTGCCAAAATCCCGATAGAAACTAATTCCTCATAATCCACCATGTGCTGAGGTATCCGTCTGTGCTCGACTTTGGCAACTTTTTGAACTATATCTATATATTCTTGTAATTTATTTTTATTTTGCATAACCATGATTATAGACTTATTCTAGCATAGAATTTATTTCATTGTACCTTTATTTGATGTATTTTTCAACTTGTATACAAAAAGCAGAATTTCTGCAATCGCTTTGTATAATTCTGGCGGTATTTGCTGGTTAAGGTCAACCATTTTGTAAAGGGCACGGGCAACAGGCGCATTTTCAATAACAGGAATTTGGTGTTCTCGTGCAATTTTGATAATTTTCTTGGCAATAAGTTCTGTTCCTTTGGCGATAAGCATTGGAGAAGCCATTTCTTCTGCTTTGTATTTTAGTGCACAAGCAATGTGTGTCGGATTTGTTACGACAAAATCTGCATCCGGAACTGCGTCCATCATACCTTTTTGTAACATTTGCATACGGCGTTGACGTAATGCTGCTTTTACGTTTGGGTCACCTTCTGTATTTTTATATTCATCTTTAATTTCTTTAAAAGACATTTTTTGATCTTTTAAAAACTTCCATTTTGTAACCCCGTAATCGGCAGCTGATATAACTAAAAAAGCAATACAAGCTTTAAAAATAAAGTCTGTGATTAATTTGCCGAACTCAATCATTACGGCAAAATTATTGTCGATCGCTGCAAGCATAAGAATATTTTCAATATGTTGCATATAAACACTCCAGCCAATGTAACCAAGCAAAACAACTTTCAAAATGTTTTTAAATAATTCAAATAGGGTTTTTATTGACATAATGTTTTTGAAATATTTTGTCGGGTTTAATTTGTCCAATTTAGGCATAAGAGGTGCAGTTGCAACAAGTGGCCCAACCTGAATAAAGTCTGCCATAATTGCAATAAACCAAGCGACAAAAAGCACTGGACCTATAATAAGTGCTGCACATTTGATTGTAATCGTAAAGATATATGTCATGCCGACTTGGTCAATGTGTGCATTAGGAATTTGTTCATATAACAGCGTGTAAAGTTGGACAATTTGATCCCAAATAAATGGAGCAAGTCCAAAGATTACAGAAAATAGAATAAGCAAAGATATAGCGGTTGAAAAATCTTTTGATTTAACAACCTGTCCTTCTTTTCTGGCCTGCTCGAGTTTTCTCGGTGTGGCATCAAACTGTTTGTCTTCATCACCCATATTCTATTCCTTAATGAATATTATAGCATGGGCAAAAATATTTGATGTAATGATGCCAATAGGCATAGATGTATAATTTGTATGTGTTTTCTATATTTATGCAACGATTTTTACGCCTGAACTCGTACCTAACCTTTCGGCGCCTGCTTCAAGCATCTTAAGTGCTGCTTCTTTATCTCTAATTCCGCCTGATGCTTTTACTTTCAAACCGTATGGTGAAACTGTTTCGTACATTAATTTAACATCTTCTGCTTTTGCTCCAACTCCGCCTTTTACAAAGCCGGTTGATGTTTTTACGAAATCGGCTTTTGCTTCAATGCAAAGTTCGCAAGCTTTTTTTATTTCGTCTTTTTCTAACAAATCTGTTTCTAAAATAACTTTTAAAGGTTTGTCTTGGCAAGCTGCTTTTACTGCTTTTATGTCATTTACCACAAAGTTGTAATCTTTATTTTTCATTGCTGTAACATTAATTACCATATCAATTTCGTCTGCACCGTCCTCAACTGCTTTTGAAGTTTCAAATGCTTTAACATCGCTTCTGTTAGCCCCTAGAGGGAATCCGATTACTGTAACAACTTTTACATCACTGTCTTTTAGGTGTTCTTTAGCTAGTTTTACATAAGCAGGATTAATGCAAACTCCTAAAAATTGGTGTTCTTTTGCTTCGTTAAATAGTTTTATAAAATCTTCTAATTTCGCATCTTGTTTTAATAATGTGTGTTCAATGTGTTTGTTTAAGTTTTTCATAATTTCCCCTTTTTTACTTGATTATAACATAAAGTTTATTTATAATTGCCCTATGATTTTAAAAGGAAAATTACAAGTTTTTGCAGGCGATGTATTAGGTGGGTTAAATGCGTCAATAATTACTTTACCGCAAGCTTTGGCCTTTGGGGTTGCAACCGGTTTTGGTGCAAGTGCAGGTATTTGGGGCGCAATAATCCTTTGTTTTATAGCAGGTGTTTTAGGAACTAAAATTCCTATGATATCTGGGGTTACAGGACCTGTTGCTATAGTTACTGCTTCTGTAATGCATGCCTTAAATCAAAATGTAGATGCAGTAATTTTTATAATGTTTATGGCTGGAGTTTTGCAGATTTTGTTGTCTCTAACAAAGTTGCCGGAGGTGGTGAAATATGTACCATATCCTGTTATTTCTGGGTTTATGAATGGTGTTGGCGTAATTATTATAATAATGCAGTTAAATCCACTTTTAGGGCTTTCGCCATGCTCAAATACGATTGAAAGTTTAGAAACCATTTTTAAATCCTTTGCTTCTCTCAATCCACAAGCTTTTGCGATAGGGGCTTTAGCTTTGTTAATTGTTTTTGGTATCCCGAAAAAATGGAATAAATATGTTCCTTCGCAAATATTAGCACTGATTATTTGTACATTTATTTCTATAAGGTTTGGATTGAATGTCGCGAAAATCTCTAATGTATCAGTATCTTTGCCAAGTGTACATCTCCCGCATACAACTTTACATGATTTTGTAGCATATTTTCATTATTCAATAATTTTGGCAATTATTTTTTCATCAGAAAGTTTACTAACAGGTTTGGTTTGTAGTTCTGTTACAAAAGTACAAGTGCCTCCTAAAAGGCTTTTATCGGCGCAGGGAGTAGGAAATATTTGCTGTGCATTAACAGGTAATCTTGCTGGATCTGCAGCAACAATGAGGACAGTCGCTGCATTAAAAACAGGTGCTACAACAAGATTTGCGGCAGTTATAACTTCTTTGATATTGATATTGCTGATTTATCAATTTTCAGGTTTTGTTGCTGAAATTCCGTTGGCTGTTTTGGCAGGAATTTTAATAAAAATTGGCTATGATATTATTGATACGAAATTTCTAAAAGTAATTAAGCTGGCGCCTAAAGATGATTTATACGTTTTAGGTTTGGTTTTTTTACTGACAGTTTTTTATAACTTAATTGTTGCAGTAGGAGCGGGAATTACTCTTTCTGCATTGCTTTATGCCAAAAGAGTTGCAGATAAAGCAAAACTTGTCGATAAAATCGTTTATGACAAAGACGTAATGAAGTTGGAAAAGGTTTTGGAACATGATTCTCATCACAAAATAAGAGTTGTACATATCAGTGGAGCATTTTTCTTCGGTTCTGCAACTCAAATTATTTCGCAGTTTGATGAATTTTTAGGAACTCGTTATTTAATTATTGTTTATGACGGAGACGACACTCTTGATATTTCAGCAATTTTTGCATTGGAAGATATTATTTTACGCTTAAAATCTCAACATATTAAAGTTTTAATGGTAATTAGCAGTGAACTTGTAAAAGAACAGTTAGAAAAATATGGTATACCCCAACAAGTTAAAGGTATATATTCCTCAGAGCTGGATGCGATAAATCATGCAAAAGCACTGTTTAAAAAGAAAGTTAAGAAGAAGTTCTTTTATAAGAAAGGATAAATATGAAAAATTTTGATTTTAAAAGAGCCATCGGGTGGGGGCAACATTTTTAATCTCGCCCCTTGAGGGAGAGAAGAAATTTCTTAGCGAATTATATGAGCTTAGAAATTTCAGAGAGGGGTGTAACTTGAAGTGTAGTTACCGTAATAGTAATCCCGACTTACAGTAGTTTCTCAAAATAGCTACTATTCAGGGAAATCTATTCACAACTTACTATTCAATATTCCGCAGAGAATTAAGTTATAAAACTTAATAAATGGAGCAATTTCTAGCTCGCAAAATCTTTTATATAAATATGGGGAATATAAGGATATTTGTATGGGATTAAGTAATGTCGCTTTAAATTTAGTGAAAAGATCTGCAAATTATGCTAAAGCTTTTGGAAAATCGAGTATTTTGGAGACGAAAGCTCCTAATATTTCAAGTATTAGTAGTTTAAAGTATTCTACTAATTTAAAAGCTGATACTGTTCAAATTGCAACAAAAGCTGGGAAACATAAAATTCCACGCTATTTATATCATATGACTTCTTTTGAGAACTACCAGAAAATACTTGAATCAGGTTCTCTAAAATGTAGTACTAGACATATGCCTCAGGGTGTATATACATTAGAATTAGATAGCTTTGGAAAATATTGGAGTAAAGATTTAAGGAATGATTTGTGTGGAAAAATGCTGGATGATTCTAAAAAGATTGTGATGCTAAAAATTCCAACAAAAAATTTAGAACAATCAAAACTAAGAATAAGGACTCAAGATGAAATTGAAAATGGACGTTTAGGAAAAGATGTAGAACTAGAAATAAGAAAATGGTTTAATATAACAGAAATACCGAAAGAACGGAAAATTCTGCTTGATAAACTTTTAAAAAAATATGATAAAAAAACAGCATTCGAAAAATATACAGATATGATGCCTAAAAAACTCTTTTCTTTGGTCAAAGGTTA
>USOK01000117.1 GCA_900556295.1 uncultured bacterium
AAAATTATTTTTTGTTTTGTTTACTAATCTATGAGGCCATAATGTTGGAGAAGCATTTTTAGAAAAAATATCACACGGAAACTCAGTTAAATCATCTAGTTTTAAATGATAGGCATATTCTTTTTTAGTAATGTAATGCCATTTTTTAGGAATAATATAAGTAGGACTATTAGTTTGCTCTGAAGTTTTAGGTTTATATTCTTCAAACATATCTAAAGAGTATTCTTCCTTTAAAGAGGGTTCTTCCTTTAATGAAAGCATAAATGATTCAAGCAAGCTTTTATTGACAGTAATATTATTTGATAATAATAATTCTCTGAATTTAAATAAAGATCGTTTCATTAAAGAAAAAACTTCATCAATTGCAATATCTATTGAATCAAGTTCATCGGAAGAAACGTCGGGTTCATAAGATTTATTTTTTCTATTTCTATCCATATCCCTACATATTGCTCCAAAAAGACATGCAACAAAAGGCACTCTAAATGATGGCATTGGAATTTGTGCTATACGTAAAATTCGTGGCATTATATTATCACTGAAATAGCTGTTTATAGAAGTATCCTTTGCGCTATTCTTAAATTTAATTATGGGAGTAAGATAGGAGAGGTAGAAAATATAATCGGTGTTTAGTAATAATTCTAAGATTTGTTGCAGGTATAGACTTCTAAATTCATTCAAACCTAGCAAAGGAACAGATAGCATTTTTAGTAATTCTAAATGTTCATCTAATTCGTACTGCTCTATGGGTTTTCGGTTTTTGCTTTTGGTTTTTTTGGGATTAAGAGGATTGTAAAAATAATTTTTATGAAATGGATAAGAAGTATACTGACTACTATAGAATATTCGATAAAGTAATTCATTAGTTATTGAGTCAAAAATATCTTTACTACTGTATTTTATAGTATTATTTTCTAAAGTAGATTTAAAAAAAGGTAATAAAGCGGTTGACTGCAGTTTTTCGTATAAAACTTGAGCGCGAGTTGAATAAAATTTTTCTTCCCAATCTTGAGTTTTAATTATAAGACCTTCAGCTAATTGGTTTGCTTTAAGAGGAAGCGCGTATAAGTCAAAGTATAATGCTGAAGCTAAATACATCTTTAAACATGGCTTGAGGATTGGAATTATAATTTGATAATCAAGAAATAATGTAGACCCTTCATCATCTAAGCTTTCTAATTCCTCTGTTACTGTTTCTTCAATAGCTGCCTCAAGTGTTTTAAAAGAAAAATTTGGATGATAATTAGTGTTTTTACAAAAAGAAAAATACTTAGGCTCTTGAAAGTTGTTAATTTTATCAATAGTAGATTGGCGTTTTAATGCATACTGAGATAGGTATTCTTGGTATGCAATTTTTTTCTCTTCTTTATTAAGACTCTTAAATTCAGAATTTTTGTTCATCATTCTCTTTAGTTTAGCTGTTTCGAGCCTTGATAAAACGGTATCATCTGCTAATTTCGCTCTTAGCTGATAATATTCATGTATGGTTTTGAAGTAAAAGGGATTTAGCATATTAGCCTCCTTATAAATGTGTAAAATAGCGGATAAACATAAATGACGATAAAAACTATAATGAAATCATAAGCTTAATTCTAGCGTGTGCACGCTAAACAACTATACGAGGTGAATTTAGTGAACATATCTAAATTTGTTAACAAACGTCAGGAAGAACTCCTGCAGCTAAAAGCTTCCATCATTAACCAGAAAAAACTGTACTGTGATGGAAATGACTTTTACATTCTCCAACCAGAAATAAGGTTAATAGAGAAGCTGCCAAAAGGCAATGAGTTGGTTCGTTTTTTCAAGGATAATATGCTCAAGAAGTTAGGATACGAAAATTTATCTGTAGCAAGCATAAAATCTTTGCTTAACGAACTGGCAGTTGATTCAGAAATTCATATTGAAAATGCTGTGTTTGAAAAAAATATGGAATATGTTAATTTCCGCAATGGAGTTCTGGATATAAACACCGGAAAATTTACGGCAGAAGCAGATGGCTATTTCGATTATGTGCTAGATTGCAATTATAGTACTGGTGAATCCAAAAATAGTTTTCCTAACTCTCTTTTGAAGCTGTTAAAAGAACCTATGGACTTAGAAAATATAAACTCGTTATCTGAGAAAGATAAGAGTAAAGTAATACTTGTATTAGAGGCAATCGGTTATATATTATCTGATAGCCAGCAGGAGCGGAAAGCAATCTTTTTTATAGGACCGACAGCTTCAGGGAAATCAACGCTTGCTAAATTCATTGCTTCTATTATAGCACCAAAATCAATGGTGAAAAAGTATACATTAACACAGATGGCTGAAGGTTTTTCTTCAATGTCGGCGGTTCGAGCTAAGCTTAACTATGCTGATGAACTTGACGTTAGTTCCAAAAAGAGCCTGCAGTTGTTTAAGTTGATGGTTAGCGGAGGAGAATTAACATTACCGCAAAAATATGCCGAGGATAGAGATGTGCCTATTAGAGCAAAACTACTCTTCTGTTGTAATGAGCTGCCTGATTTGCATAATTTGCAAGCTGAGGCCATTATGGATAGGATGCTTTTGATAGGATTTAAAAATTCTGTTAAGAAGCGTGACTCTACGCTAGCTGATTACTTGTATTGGCAAAGAGATTTGATTGTATCAATGGCTTTTGATGCTTATATGGAAACTAAGAACAAGCGTAAATTTACAGATAGTAAGTTTGCTCAAGACCTGCTCAAGATTTATTCAGTTGAACAAAATAGCAATAAAAATTTTGTGAATGACTGCCTAAAGCTTTCAACAGATGGGAAAATAGCAAGTAGCAAGTTATTTGATGAATACCTTAGTTACTGCCAAGCTAATGGAATTTCTAAACCGTTAAGCAGGCACTCTTTGTATCAAGAAATTTTGACAAAATTCGCAGGGTATGCGGAGCAAAAGAAAATTCGAGATCCTAATACGGGTAGATCTGTACAGGGATTTACCGGAATAGCGTTTAAAAATGATGAAGGAGAGATTATCCATGGCCAATAACCTGAATAGAGCAGTTCAATGTAGATTGAATGACGAAGAATTTATAAAATTGGAGAACTTAGCAAAGATAAATGGTATAAAGAAATCTGAAGTGATTAGAAAATCTGTTGATCATTATTTAGATACATATAACAGAGAAGGCGCGAAATATAAGCCGTTAATTCTAAATAATATCAAAACAATGAAATTATTATTGGAATCAGACAGATTCCATAAAGAAGAACTTAAGAGAGAGGTAGCGAGGTTATTATGGGCAATAAATCTATAATGCGTCTTATAAATGTAGGTGCTAAAGGTAAGGCGGATAATAATGCAAAAGCTAAAAAACATGCGGAATATGTTCTTCGTAAAGATGCTACGACAAAGTCATTGACATATTTTGAGATGGTTTCTTCTGAGAATCCCATTGATGAGTTCGGCTTTTTTGCTAGACGTACAGGCAAAGATGCTGGTAGACCGCTGAAACACTTAGTTGTTTCATATAAAGCTAAAAAGGAACTACAGTGGGAGAATTATCTTGAAGTTACTGAGGAAATAGCGGGATTTTTTGGTAAAGAATATCAGATTATAGCCGCGGTGCATGATAATATTCCTAATAGACCTCATGCACATATTTTGGTAGATTGTTTTAATGTGAGTACGGAAAAGAAGATGTCTGAAAGCCCTCGTGAATTTTGGAGATTAGTCGAATATGTTAATTCTGTATTAGACAAGAATGATATATATCCATTATTACAAGGCTGTCGTCAACAGAAAAAAGATGCAGAGGTGGGAGTTTGCGAAACTGCAGAGCTTTGTAGTGACATATCTATGCCAGCATCTGTATATTGTGAAGAATATCTTTATAATGGACCAATAGCTACGTATCAACAGGATAAAGATTTTAATGGATTCCCTGTAAGCATTGCTAATAGTGGTGTTTTTGTTGGAAATGGGGTTAAAGAGTGTTTTAATAGTGGCGCCAGAGATGATTTTAGTGCGTATTTCCCAAATGCTTCTAAAGAACAAAGTTTAGAAGATATTTTACTTATAGCTCGTTTTTTAGGATTGGAGGATAAAAATGTATAAGAATAAAATGTTGATTTATGGTATTGCGTTAGTAGAAAATGGTAAAATCAGTAATCTTGTTGGTCATATTTTAGATCTTCAAACAAACGAAAGACTATTTTATGATGGCATGTTAGAAAAATATGAGAATTTTGATTTGCTAAGAAGGTTGATTATTGGTCCTGAAAAATATATCGAACTGAATCCGGATAAGGTAGGAAAGCCGAGACATCTGTTTGATTTCAGTGTCAGATGTAATGTTTGTGGACGTGCTTTAACTGATAAAGAAAGCGTGTTTTGTCAAGAAAATGGTCTTATGCCAACATGCTACCAATGTCAACATTCTCGAAATTGATTATATATTATAACTTTGAGCATATTGATTGATGCTTGAAAAAAAGATTGGAGGTATAGAGATGTCCAAAAGAGTTGCTGGAGAAGGCACAATTTATTTCGATAAAAGTATGCAAAGATTTGTAGGGCAGTTCCCTTACAAGGATTTGGAAACTGGAAAAACGAAAAGAAAAAAAATCACTGGCCTTACAAAAAAGGAAGTTTTGGAAAAGGGGCAAAATTTCAAATTAGATTTAGATCACGGATGTGTACTACCCAAAAATGAAGATGATGATATTACACTAGGGGAGTATATGAATAAGTGGTTAGAGGATACTGTCAGAAGTACAGTGAGGATTAAAACCTACGAACGTTATGAATGTGCTTATCGTTGCCATATAAAGCCTTACCTTGCTTCTACTAAATTAAGAGCTTTTACTCGTGTTGGCCTACAAGAGTACTTTGTAAAGTTGAGTAAATCTGGAAAAGTAGATGGTTCAAAGTTAGCTCCACGCACGGTTAACGCTATTAGACGATTACTTAAAATGGTGTTTAAATATGCAGTGGGAGATGGATTATTAATGAAAAATCCAGTTGAATTAACTAAGCCAATACGCATAGAACCTACACCTATCAATGTTTTCAAAGTAGCTGAATATCAAAAACTTTTAGAGGTTGCAAAAGCAGAAAGCTGTAGAGATTATTTGGTGGTTAGAATTGCTTTTGCTACAGGAATGCGTATAGGTGAGATTTTTGGCTTGGAATATTCAGCAATAGATTTTGAAAAAAATCTTATTTCTGTAAAGCAGACAGTTGTTACTAGTAGGCACGGAAAGCGAGTTCAGCGTACAGCTAAAAATAGCACTAGCTTGAGGACTATTTTAGTAGAGCAAAATTTGATTGAGGAGTTGCGCAAGGCATATCAGTTGCACAATTTAAAAAAGAAGACAGTGCATGGATGGTTAGAGAAGAACCATGATTTTATTATCGAAAATGCTGATGGCAGTTTCTGTGATCCAGCTTATTTTAGTGATAAAATTTTTAAAAAGAAGTTACTTAGGAAATCAGGGTTATCTTCAAAGTTTCGTTTTCATGATTGCAGGCATACACATGCAACATGGCTTCTTGAACAAAATGTAGATATAAAAACGATTTCTGAACGCTTAGGACATAAGAGCATTCGAGTCACTTTGGATACCTATG
>USOK01000118.1 GCA_900556295.1 uncultured bacterium
GAGAAATAAAAGACTTAAAAGATTAATTACTGTTATTGGAGAAATGGATCTTGGTAATTATCAAGATAATTCCATTGACGCTTTTGGGGACACCTATGAATATTTAATGGGAATGTATGCTTCTAATGCCGGCAAAAGTGGCGGCGAATTTTTCACACCACAAGAGGTATCTGAGCTTCTAACTAAAATTTCACTTTTTGATAATAACGGTAAAATGAAAACAGAAGTAAATAAAGTATACGACCCTGCTGTGGGAAGCGGTTCGTTACTTTTGAAGTTTGCAAAAATTCTCGGTAAAGATAATGTTCGCAATGGATTTTTTGGACAGGAAATCAACATTACAACTTATAACCTTTGCCGTATCAATATGTTTTTACACGATATAGGTTACGATAAATTCAGCATTGAACACGGCGATACTTTGACTGACCCTAAGCATTGGGATGAAGAACCGTTTGAAGCCATCGTTTCAAATCCGCCTTATTCTATTAAATGGGAAGGCTCTGACAATGGAACACTGATAAACGATCCTCGTTTTTCTCCTGCCGGTGTATTGGCACCTAAATCAAAAGCGGACTTTGCTTTTATTATGCATTGTCTTAGCTGGCTTGCTACAGACGGAACAGCGGCTATTGTTTGTTTCCCCGGTATTATGTATCGTAGCGGCGCAGAACAGAAAATCAGAAAATATTTGATTGATAATAATTTTATTGAATGTATCATTCAGTTGCCTGATAATCTTTTTTATGGAACAAGCATTGCAACTTGCATTATGGTTCTCAAAAAATCAAAAGTTGACAACCAAACTTTATTTATTGATGCTTCAAAAGAATTTATCAAGTCTACCAACAGCAATAAATTGGGTGACGGAACTGCAAGCAATGAACCTAATAACATTCAGAATATATTAAATGCTTATATCAACCGAAAGACGGAAAAGCATTTTACTGCTCTTGTTAAACAAAAAGATATTGAAAATGCAGATTACAATCTTTCTGTATCAACTTATGTTGAAAGCGAGGATACAAGAGAAGCTATCGATATAGCTGTCCTTAACAAGCAAATATCTGAAATTGTTCAGCGTGAAAATACATTGCGTGCCGAGATTGATGCGATTATTGCTGAAATTGAGGAGGCGTAAATATGACATTAGGTGACATACTTTCCAAGCCTCCAATTGATGAATATAAACAAGTAGATGGGTTCTTACTTAATAAAAAAGGAAAAATAGGACAACAGGAAAAACTGATAAACTGCAACATAGCTTTGAATTATTATTGTAAAAATTGTGATGATATCCGTACTTTTTGCTCTGTAGGTAAAATCAGTTGCATTTTTGAAAGTAAAACTTTAATTAGCATTGATGGTATTTTATCATGTAATTGTGGAACTACAGTTCGGGTATGGTTCTTAGTTGAAAGCAAAAACGATATTACTCTTGCTTCACCTGAAATACGAATTCTGAAAAGAACAGAAAAGTTTTCAGAAAATGTTGCACTTATCGATAACAAATATGGAGATTTTACAGAGTTTCTTGAAAAGTCAAAAAGGGCATCAAGAGAGGGATTTGGAGCAGGTTCTGTTGTATATTTGAGATCGGTTTTTGAATCTGTTATTAAACAAGTTGGAGCAACTGAAAATATATCAGATACTTTTGTTGATAAAAACGGAAAAACACAACACAAATCAACAGAAAGATATCTTAAGGAAGTTAATGAAAAACGCAATATAATTCCTGCGGAGTTTTCCAATGATGGATACAGACTTTTTAGAGAATTAAGTGGCGTGGTACATGGTAATTGCAGTGAAAAAGAAGCTTTATTAAAATTTAATGCTTTTTATCGTTTAGTTACAGGTGTATTAGAAAAAATAAAAACCAATCAAGAGTTAATGGAAGCAATAGGAACTTTAGGCTGGAACACTGGAGGTGATGAAGATGAGTAAATTAGAACAACTTATCAATGAACTTTGCCCAGAGGGTGTAGAATACGATTTTTTATACACAGTTATGGATTATGAGCAACCTACCAAATATATTGTAAAAGATACTAAATACGATGACGAATTTGAAACACCTGTATTGACGGCGGGTCAATCTTTTATTTTGGGCTATACTAATGAGAGTACAGGTATATTTGAAGCGTCAATAGATAATCCGGTTATAATTTTTGACGATTTTACTACTTCTTTTCATTGGGTAGACTTTAATTTTAAAGTTAAATCTTCTGCAATGAAGATGTTAAGATTAAAAAGGGATAGGTCTCATGATGCAGATTTTAGATATATATATCATGTGATGAAAAACATACAATACGCTCCTGTAGACCACACTCGTCAGTGGATTGAAAAATATTCAAAGTTTAAAATTCCTCTTCCTCCTTTACCGGTACAAGAAGAAATCGTTCGTATATTAGATAAATTTACGGAACTCACTGCGGAACTCACTGCGGAACTCACTGCGAGAAAACAGCAATATGAATATTACCGAGATAAGCTCTTAACTTTTAAGAAAAAGGAGGCGGCGGAAAATGAATAGCTTTGAAATTGTGGCAAGCTCTACTGAAAGTACGGTAGTGGCTGAGTATACACCCGAAAAAAGAAAAAGCACCGACTATCAAAGCGAAGCGGAACTTGAAAGAGATTTTATAAATCGCCTTACCAATCAAGGCTACCAATACATTACTATAAAAAGCGAACAAGACTTAATTGACAACCTCCGTACTCAGCTTGAAAAACTTAATAACTATACCTTTTTCGATAAAGAATGGAACGACTTTTACAACAGCGTTATTTCTAATGGAAATGATGGCATTGTAGAGAAAACCCGCAAAATACAGGAGGATTATCTGCAAAATCTTGTCCTCGATAACGGCTATGTAAAAAACATCAAGCTGATTGACAAAACCAACATTCATAACAATCATTTGCAGGTAATAAACCAATACGAAGAAAATGAAGGCGAACGCAAAACCCGTTATGACGTAACGATTTTGGTAAATGGATTGCCGTTAGTGCATATTGAGCTTAAAAAGCGAGGAAACGCAATTCGAGAAGCGTTTAACCAAATCAATCGATACCAGCGTGACAGCTTTTGGGCAGGCAGCGGATTGTATCAGTATGTACAGCTGTTTGTAATCTCCAATGGTACGCATACAAAGTATTATTCTAACACAACAAGATTTCAGCACATCAAAGATAATGCAGAGAAAAACGCAGCGAAAAAGAAAAAGACTTCTAATAGCTTTGAATTCACAAGTTATTGGGCGGATGAGAAAAACCGTACCATCCCGGACCTTGTGGACTTTACAAAAACCTTTTTTGCAAAACATACGCTGCTTAATATTTTGACTCGTTACTGTGTATTTACTTCAGAGGATTTATTGTTGGTAATGCGTCCTTATCAAATTGCGGCAACCGAAAAAATTCTAAATCGCATTATCGTTTCTACTAATCTCAAAAAAACCGGTAGAAAAGAAGCAGGCGGTTATATTTGGCATGCAACCGGAAGCGGCAAGACTTTAACCAGCTTTAAAACCGCACAGCTTGCTCAAGGATTGAATTTCATCGATAAAGTATTGTTTGTTGTTGATAGAAAAGACCTTGATTATCAAACAATGAAAGAATATGACAGGTTTGAAAAAGGTGCTGCCAACAGCAACACCTCTACTAAAATTCTGCAAAAACAAATGGAAGATGATAATGCAAGGATCATCATCACAACTATACAAAAGTTAGATAAATTCATATCTAAGAACAAAGAACATGAAGTTTATAAAAAACATATTGTTATGATTTTCGATGAATGCCACCGTTCTCAGTTCGGAGATATGCACAAGTCGATTACAAAGCATTTTAAGAATTATCATATTTTTGGTTTTACGGGTACGCCGATTTTTCCATCAAATTCTAACAGTTCCAATGCACCTAATATGCGTACTACGGCACAGGTTTTCGGAGGTGAATCGGACGAAAACGGAAATAAAGTAAGACCACTGCACGCATACACCATTGTAGATGCCATTCACGATGGTAATGTATTGCCATTTAGAATTGATTATATCAATACGATTAAAAACCCTGAAATTTTATATGACAAGCAAGTAAAAGCAATTGACCGTGAAAAAGCTTTGCTTGACCCTAAAAGAGTATCTGAGATTACACAATACATTCTTGAACATTTTGAGCAGAAAACTTATCGCAATCAAAGCCGTTCCTATTATGACCATAAAGTGATTACGAATGTAGAAAAAATGGCAAAGTCCAAGAATAATACGGTATCAGAGCAAAAAACAACTGCAAAAGTAAATGGTTTCAATTCAATTTTTGCAGTCGCATCTATTCCGGCAGCGATTGCATACTACAATGAATTTAAAAAGCAAATGGAGGAAACAGGTCACAAATTAAATATTGCTACGATATTCAGCTTTAATCCAAACGAAGAAGATCCGGATGATATCTTGCAAGATGAGAATTTTGACACAAGCGGTCTTGATCAGACTTCACGGGATTTTCTTGACAGTGCAATTGATGATTATAATGAGTTATTTAATGTTAGCTACGATACATCTGCGGATAAATTTCCAAACTACTATAAAGATGTATCATTGAGAATGAAAAATCGTGAGATTGATTTGCTGATCGTAGTTAATATGTTTCTAACGGGATTTGATGCAACCACCTTAAACACTTTGTGGGTAGACAAGAATTTAAAAGATCACGGTTTGATACAAGCGTTTTCTCGTACCAATCGTATTTTGAACTCGGTTAAAACATTTGGAAATATCGTTTGTTTCAGAAATCTTGAGACGGCCACTAATAATGCCTTAGCGCTTTTTGGTGATAAAAACGCAAGAGGTATGGTTATTCTAAAAACTTACAATGAGTATATGAATGGCTATGAAGATGAGCACGGAAAACATATTGAAGGTTATAACGAGCTTGTAGCCAGACTGGTAAATGAATTTCCGATAAGCAGTCAAATCATCGGCGAGGATAACGAAAAAGAATTTATAAAACTGTTTGGTCGCATTTTGAAATTGAGAAATATTTTAAGGTGTTTCGATGATTTTGAAAGCGACAGTTCTGTATCCGTTAGAGATTTACAGGATTATCAAAGCGTTTATATTGACTTATATCAAGATTATGTTAAAAAAAGCGACATTGAAAAAGAACGAATCAACGATGATATTGTCTTTGAAATTGAACTTATTAAGCAGGTCGAGGTCAATATAGATTATATCTTGATGCTTGTTGCCAAATATCACGAATCAAATTGTGAGGATAAAACGATTCTTGCTAATATTAATAAATCAATAGATGCAAGTGTTGAGCTACGCAGTAAAAAAGCCTTAATTGAGGGATTTGTTGCCCAAATGACAGTAAAAACAGATGTTGAAAGGGACTGGAAAGACTTTGTTAAGAAGCAAAAAGAACAGGACTTAGAAGCAATTATCAAAGATGAAAAATTAAAACACGATGAAGCTCAAAAATTTATAGAAAACTCT
>USOK01000119.1 GCA_900556295.1 uncultured bacterium
AATTTCGCCATTGTCAGGATGAGAATGGCTGAAATTCGGGAGAGGGTTTAAAGAATAGTATAAGATGCCTATTCTGTAAATATTGAATAAAAAATAAACATTAATAGATTCTGAATAAGACGAAAATCTACGCTGTTCGCTAGATTTTCAGCTTTTTCAGAATGACATCTTGAGTAGCAACAATTCACGTCATTCTGAAAGCATAGGTGCCACGCATCTGTTGCAATATTTATGGTATAACTATAAACCATCCATTCCATTTTTTCGCATTTTATGTTATTTTAATCTTATGAAAAACGAGCTTACCGAAAGTTTAGAAAAATATCTGCTTGCGATTTACGAAATCGTAAAAGTAAACCAAGGAGCAAGAGTCCGAGATGTTTCTAATTATCTGAAAATTGGAGGTCCTGCAACTTCTGATGCTGTAAAAACTCTTGCGGAACGTGGGTTTGTTAACTACGTGCCTTATGGAATTATTACAATTACCAAAAAGGGAAAAATTCGAGCAGAAGCTAAAATTGAACGACACAAAACGATTTCTAACTTTCTTGAAAAAGTTCTGTTGGTTGAATCGGAAAAAATTGATGACAGCGCAAAAAGTATTGAATATGCAATGCCTGCTGATGTGTTGGAAAAGTTTGTTAAGTTTTTAGGGTTTATGGAAAAATGTTCTTGCAAAGAACCTAAATGGGTTCAGAGTTACAAATATTATTCTCAACACGGTGAAATGCGTGAAAAATGTGCATTGTGTATATCAAATAAAGAAAAATTTGACAATTCCTCTTGTTGTGGCGGTTGTTGTAAGTAATAACCATTATTCAACGCATATTCTGTAAAATTATATCTCTTGCCCAAATAGCTTCTTCTTTGGTTGTCGGAAGTGTGTTTTTTAGCGGATAATTAATTCCAAGTGCCTCATATTTTGGAATTGCCATATTGTGATATGGCAAAATATCTAATGCTTTTATGTTTTTCATTGTTTTTAAAAAACGTCCGAGTTCTTTTAAATATTTTTCATTAAGTGTGATATCTTTTACAACGACATGTCTAATCCACACCGGAATTTGTTTTTCTGATAAGAATTGTGCAAAAGCTAAAATATTTTTGTTAGAAGCTCCTGTAAGTTTTTTGTGTTCTTCGTCGTCAATGTGTTTTATATCGAGCAAAACAAGATCTGTGTATTTTAAAAGATTATTTATGTTTTCTGTGTTTTCTGGATTAAAAATTATTCCAGATGTGTCGAGTGCCGTATGAATTTCCCTTGATTTTGCAATTTTGAAAAGTTCTGTGACAAAATCAATTTGCAACAAAGGTTCGCCACCTGTTACGGTAATTCCGCCTGACTGAACGAATTCTTTTACGCCATCGTATTTTTGCATAATTTCATCAACGGTCATAAGGTTATTTGTGTCGGTTTGCCAAGTATCAGGATTATGACAATATTGGCATCGTAAAGGACAGCCTTGCATAAAAATCACAAAGCGTATTCCTGGGCCATCAACCGTCCCGCATGTTTCTATTGAATGTATGTTTCCTTTGATTGTCATATTTTTACCATAAATAAGGCGGGGTAGGTACCCCGCCCTACTTTTAAGTTGGTGTTGGGCAAGTATGCCCAACCTACATTTCTTAGTGCCTTAGTAACTTTACAGTGCACTATGGAATGTTCTTGAAATAACGTCGTCTTGTTGCTCTTTTGTAAGCTTAATAAAGTTTACGGCATACCCTGAAACTCTCACTGTTAATTGTGGGTATTTTTCAGGGTGTGCTTGAGCATCAAGCAATGTTTCTCTGTTGAATACGTTTACATTCAAGTGGTGACCACCTTTTTCAACGTAACCATCTATTAAGTTTATCAAATTTTCTTCCTGCATTGTTGTAGACATGATTTTTTCCTTTCTTGTTGGTTTGTACCCCTCTCCGGAATTTCTAAGTTCGCTTTAGCTCTCTAAGAAATTCTTTCCTCTCCCCGTTGGGGCGAGGATGGACTCCGTAATCTTTTTCTGTTGTTTCGTTACTCTGCACAACCGCAATCCAAACATACGTTCAAATCGCCCATAAACACTTCGTCTTTGCCCAAAGCGTTTGGTATGATTGAGAATGTGTTTGAAATTCCGTCTTGTGCGTCATTAAATGGAAGTTTTGCAACTGATGCAAGTGATGCAGCAGCTCCATTTGAATCTCTTCCGTGCATTGGGTTTGCCCCAGGGGCAAGCGGAATTCCGGCTTTTCTTCCATCTGGTGTATTTCCGGTTTTCTTTCCGTAAACAACGTTAGATGTAATTGTCAAAATTGACATTGTAGGAATTGAGTTTCTGTACGTGTAATGTTTTCTGATTTTTGACATAAAGTTTCTAACCAAGTCTACTGCAATTTGGTCTACTCTGTCGTCGTTGTTGCCGTATTTAGGGAAATCTCCTTCGACTTCGTAATCAACAACAATACCGTTTTCGTCACGAATAGCCTTAACTTTTGCATATTTGATTGCAGAAAGAGAATCCGCAACAACTGAAAGTCCTGCAATTCCTGTCGCAAAATAACGTTTTACATCTCTGTCATGAAGTGCCATTTGAGCTTTTTCGTAACAATATTTGTCGTGCATATAGTGAATTACGTTCAAAGTGTTTACGTACAAGCCCGCAAGCCATTCCATCATATCGTTATATTTGTCCATAACTTCGTCATAGTCAAGATATTCTGATGTTACAGGACGATATTTTGGACCGACTTGAATTTTTAGTCTTTCGTCGACGCCACCGTTAATTGCATAAAGCAAACATTTTGCAAGGTTTGCACGTGCTCCGAAGAACTGCATTTCTTTGCCGACAACCATTGAAGATACACAACATGCGATTGCATAATCATCGCCATGGGTTACTCTCATCATATCGTCGTTTTCATACTGGATTGATGATGTTGTAATTGAAATGTGTGCACAATATTGTTTGAAATTGTGTGGCAATCTTTTTGACCATAAAACAGTTAAGTTTGGTTCAGGTGCTGTTCCAAGATTTTCAAGAGTATGCAAGTATCTGAAAGAGTTCTTTGTAACAAGAGTTCTTCCGTCAATTCCCATACCACCGATAGATTCTGTTACCCAAGTCGGATCGCCTGAGAACAAATCGTTGTATTCAGGTGTTCTTGCAAATTTTACTAATCTTAATTTCATAATGAAATGGTCGATTAATTCTTGAGCTTCTGCTTCTGTCAAAACACCTTCTCTCAAATCTCTTTCGATGTAGATATCCAAGAAAGTTGAAGTTCTACCGATGCTCATTGCTGCACCATTTTGTTCTTTTACGGCAGACAAGTAACCGAAATATAGCCATTGAACAGCTTCACGTGCATTTCTTGCCGGTTGAGAAATGTCAAATCCATAGATTTTACCTAACTCAATCATTTCTTTAAGAGCTTTGATTTGATCGGCAATTTCTTCTCTCAATTGAATCCTATCTGGAGTCATTTCTCCTTCAAGAGATTTGAATTGTTCTTGCTTATCTTCAATCAAACGGTTAATACCATATAGGGCAACACGTCTGTAATCCCCGATAATTCTGCCTCTTCCGTAAGCGTCAGGCAGCCCTGTGATGATTGCAGAGTGTCTTGCAGCTTTCATCTCAGGTGTGTAAACATCAAATACCCCTTGGTTGTGAGTTTTTCTGTATTTTGTGAAGATTTCAGAAACTTCCGGATCTACTTCGTAACCGTAAGATTTGCAAGAAGTTTCAGCCATTCTGATGCCGCCAAACGGTTGCATAGAACGTTTTAAAGGTGCGTCAGTTTGAAGTCCTACAATTGTTTCAAGGTCTTTATCTATATAGCCGGCGCCGTGAGATGTGATTGTAGATACAATTTTTGTATCCATATCAAGTACACCACCGTTGTCGCGTTCTTTTTTTAGCAAATCACAGCATTCTTGCCACAATTTTTTTGTAGCATCGGTTGCGTCTGCTAAAAAGCTTGAATCGCCTTCATAAGGGGTGTAGTTCTTTTGTATAAAATCCCTAACATTAATTTCTTGTTCCCATTTACCGGATATAAATTTTCCCGCCGGATAAACTTTTTTGTCCAGTGTTGTTGTCATCTCTTTTCTCCTATATTTCCTAAATTGTAAAATTCATAATAGTTGCAAAAATATCAATTACAATATACTACATGTTTAATAAAAAATCCAGTCATGTTACAAAAAGTTTTTATAAACAGGTTAAAAATTTGACATATTGCCAAAATTTTTCTACCATGTGGGAAAAAGAAAGAGTGGTTTTATATGGAAAAGAAAAATATTGATTGGGCGAACTTGGGTTTTGGTTATTACAAAACAGAAAAAAGGTATGTTTCGAATTATAAGGATGGTAAGTGGGATGATGGCTGTATTACAGACGATGCAACAGTTGCTATTAGTGAATGCGCCGGTGTGATTCATTATTGCCAAACATGTTTTGAAGGTATGAAAGCTTACACAACAGAAGACGGGCATGTTGTTGTTTTTAGACCAGATATGAACGCAAAAAGAATGGTAGATACCGCAAAACGTCTTGAAATTCCTCCATTTCCAGAAGAAAGATTTGTTGATGCAGTTGAACAAGTTGTAAAAGCCAACCTTGAATATGTTCCTCCATTTGGAACAGGTGCTGCTTTGTATATCCGTCCGGTACTGTTCGCAACAGGTCCTGTAATGGGTGTTAAACCTGCGACAGAATATCAATTTAGAATTTTTGTTTCGCCGGTTGGACCATATTTTAAAAACGGCGGTTCAAATTCAATTGTATTGAAAGTTAGTGATTTTGATCGTTCTGCACCACACGGAACAGGGCACATCAAGGCTGGCTTGAACTACGCAATGAGCTTGTACCCGATTGTAAAAGCTCATGATGAGGGGTTTAATGAAAATATGTATTTAGATCCCCAAACTCGTACAAAAGTTGAAGAAACAGGTGGAGCAAACTTCTTCTTTGTGACAAAAGATAACAAAGTTGTAACTCCAAAATCACCAAGTATTTTGCCGTCAATTACAAGACGTTCATTAATGGCTTTGGCGAAAAATTTGGGGTATGAAACAGAAGAAAGAGAAGTTTATTTGTCAGAAATAGGCGATTTTGTTGAATGTGGTTTATGCGGAACAGCTGCAGTAATTTCTCCTGTTGGCAAAGTAAATGATCATGGTAAAGAAATTGTGTTTGCAAATTCCCAAAATGGCATGGGACCGGTTTCTAAAAAATTATACGATACATTGACTGGTATTCAGTTTGGTAAAATTAAAGGACCTGAAGGCTGGGTTAAAACAATTGTATAATTTGAAAAATCTATGAAGAATAAGAAAGTCGCAGAATAAAAACTGCGACTTTTTGTTTTTATACAATGTTTTATTTTATAAAATCATGAA
>USOK01000120.1 GCA_900556295.1 uncultured bacterium
CATTCTCCATAATAAATATCCGAATTATTAGTTTCTGAAATAAAATTAAATATCTTTAAAATTTCGTTATGATAAAAACTATCACCGGCATTCATGAAATTTAAATATTTGCCAGTTGCCAATTTTATTCCTTTATTGCAAGCATTATAAATACCATTATCTGGTTCGGATACAAATTTATCAATTCTGTGTTTATATTTTTCAAAAACATCTAAAGTCTCTTTATTAGAACCACCATCAATAACAATCCACTCAAAATCTTGCCAAGTTTGATTAACAATACTTTCACAAGTTTGCTCCAAATTCGGTTCGTTATAACAAATAGTTATAATACTTAATTTCTTCATCCCTCTCCAATCTTACTCTTTGTTTTTATTACAAAAGGGCAGCCCAAAACTGTTATTACTTTATATTTTTTTGCGCCGTCTCTTTTATTTTTTATAGAAAATATATTTTCTATAAAACTTCTCCCTTTTTCTCGAGCTTTTATTAGCTTTTTAAAATCTTTTTCTGATTCAAAATAGCGACAACATAATTCCTCATATCTTTTTTTGCTTTCTTGTGGAATCATATCATAAGGCCAACAAACTGCTTGTTGAGCATAATCTTTGAACTCGTCCTTTAACTCTTCATATAAAGAATGTTGAATTAAAAATTTTTTAAATTGCTCAATATTATCAAAAACACAAAAATTTTGGTCACTCTTTATATTTACAGCAGAACCACTTCGAATCCTGTAATAATACAAATACTCATTTAAATAATCTACTCTATCCGCAAGTATAAACGCTCCATTCGCAAACAAATGGTCTTCTCCGAGTTTTGTTGAATTAAAACGAATATTATTTGATTTTATAAATTCCGCAGAATAAAAATGCGCCCACACATGTAAATCAAATTTTGTTAAACATCCCTTTTTTAATTGTCTCCAAGAATAATACGGTTTTGAAATTAAATCATACTTAAAATCCTTCTTTATTCTGTTAACAAAATCAATCTTTTTCAATTTATTAGAATACTCAAAAAATTCAAAATAATCGAATTTTACAATTTGAGAATCGTGCTTTTTAGCAAAATCATACAGAGTTTCTAGCATATTAGTTTCAACCCAATCATCTGGATCTATAAACTGAATGTACTCTCCTTTTACTAATTCTAAACATCTATTTCTTGCAACACCTTGCCCTTGATTTTCTTGAGAAATAACAATAAATCGCTTGTCATTTTTTGCATATTCATTCAGTATTTCTAAGGAATTGTCAGTCGAACCATCATTAATACAAATAACTTCAAAGTCTGTTAAAGTTTGATTAACTATACAGTTCAAACATTTCTTTAAATATTTCTCCACATTATAAACAGGTATAATAATAGAAACTTTTGGCATCAATCATCCTCTTACTTTTCAGGTCTTAATTCATCAAAATTACAGTTTTGTTGAGCTGTGTTTATCTGAAAATTTGCAAGGAACTAAGCTATGTTAGAGTTCTTAGTAAAAAAGTAATTTTATAATATTTATTAACATTAAATGCTAATATTTAAATTTTGTGATAGTATATGTTCATAATTTATTAAAATCAGACATTAGATAGTAATAATCTAATATTGTTATCTCAACAAAACTGTAATTATGTTGAAATACTGACAAAAAGCATTTTTAAATACTTATAAGTTCTCAAAACAAATTATGTGGCGGATGTTCTAAATTGCGAAGTTTATATCTTCTCGAGTAATTATACCTTTTATTTTTGAATTTTTATCCACCACAACCAAACATATGGCATTATTTGAATGCATACGGAAATATGCAATATAAAGAGTTTCATTCGGCTCTATTGTTATCGGCGAGGGGTTCATCAATTTATTTAGTTCAATATTCTCATCCACACCCTGAAACATAGCATCTTCAATATCTGCTTTTGTTATCAAACCAAGTAATCTATTTCTATCATTTTTCACTGGATATGTTTTATATGCATATTTTTTAACTTCTTCCTGCGCTTCTTTAATTGTCATCATTGGAGAAAAACAAACAACATCCTTTTTCATATAATCCTTTACATACAATGCGCTCAAACTCTTTGCTTCAGGAGATTTCACCTGATTTACTATCAACGTTGAATAAATCGGTCTATGGTTCAATTTTTCAGCAATTAAATCCGCAATTGCAGAACTCAGCATTATCGGTAAAATATGCGTATACCCAGCTGTCATTTCAAAAACCATTACAACCGCAGTTATCGGAGTTCTTGCCACCGCAGAGAGAAATGCCCCCATTCCAATCATCGACATCACAACAACATCAACCTGAAAGCCAAACATATTAAACACAGAAGCAACAATATAACCTAAAAACGAACCCAGCATCAACATAGGTAAAAATATTCCACCAACAGCTCCAGAGCCAAAACAAAACGGTGTTATAAAAAACTTTACTACAAACACCAGCAAAACAATCGACAACGAAAGTTTGTGCTGTAACAACAAGTCAACAGACAAGTTTCCAGAACCTAAAACATAAGGAACAAATATGCCTATTACACCAATCACAAAACCAGCAACAGCTGGTTTTAGCCAATTGGGAACTACATCCATTTTTTCAAAAAGTTCATTATTTTTGTATATAACTTTTGCAAACGCCACGCCCAAAAAGCCGGCAACAATACCCAAAATTATACAAACAGAAATTCCCTCAAATGACAAATCATGGGTAATATAAGGAATTGTAAAAGAGGGATTATTTCCTAAAAAATGTCTTGCTACTGAAGATGCTGTAACCGTAGCCACAAGCACAGGAAAAAGCAATGATGCTGAAAATTTATTTACCAATTCTTCTAAAACAAAAATTGTCCCTGCAATCGGAGCATTAAATGTTGCACCAATAGCAGAACCAGCCCCTGAGGCGATTAATTTCCCTTGATCAGTTCCTCGCATTTTGAACATTTTTCCAACCAAAGCGCCAGCACCTGCGCCTAACTGAACACTTGGACCTTCTCGCCCCAATGATAACCCTGTACCAATTCCGGCAACACCAGCAATAAATTTTACAACAATGCTCCTAACTCGAGTAATATTGCCCATTCTTGCCATAACCATTTTCACAAATGGAATTCCACTTCCTTTAGTTTCTGGGGCAAATTTATAAACAAGAATTCCAGAAATCAATCCGCCAAATGTTGTTATAATCGGAAAAATAAAAAGTTTGTGAATTAAATCAAACTGGGAAATATAATTTTGAATAAGAGCAAAAAGTTTATTAATACAAACTTTAAACAGAACAACAAGCAAACCTGAAATTAAACCAACAAGGATTGCTTGAAGTATAATTTTACTTCTTGCAATTTCTTGTAAAAAATATCCTGTTTCTCTAAAAAATTTTTTTCCTAATCTCATAGAGCAATTATATAATAAAAAAAATTTGACGGCGGGATGTGTATCCCGACCTACGTACACTCCTAAAAAAAAGATTTGAGTTACTCAAATTTCCCAATTGCTGCTTAGCTGATAAAAACACCCATCTTTCTAAACGAAAAAGTGTCGGGGCACTGCCACCTCCCCGAGAGACAAAAAGCTTGCGTAATCAATATTTTTAGGTTCTTTCAAATCTAAACTCCAAATTTCTCATAAACATATATATATAATTATAACTTATATTCTTGTTTTTGCAATATTTACAACAATTTATAAATTTTTATCCCTCAATTCTATGATTTTATTCAAAAATGTTTGATATTTTATACAAAAAGTTGTATAATTGACGGGTAACGATATTTGAATGAGGATTTATATATGAAATTACACATGCAGATTCTAATCGCACTCGGTCTTGGAATTAAGCGAAATTGGCACATTTTCTTCGGGATTATTCTCGGTATTATAGTCGGAATATTTTTACATGGGCATCAATACCCATTAGTATCAACCGTTTTAACATTTATTGGACAAGTCTTTATCAGGCTAATTCAAATGGTTGTAATCCCACTTGTTGTATCAGCTATAATCATTGGTATTACAAGTGTTGGAGACAATAAACAACTTGGCAAATTTGGAACAAAAATGATTGCATATTACGGAATTATCACAGTTATTGCAGTCGTAATCGGATCAGCCTTAGCTTTAATTTTCCAACCGGGGTTAGGAGCTGCACACTATATAACACAAAACGCAGCAAGCGAGGTTCAAACATCTGTGGCTACAGCAATGGCTGAACAACAAGGAAATATTTTAAATATTTTCTTAGGATTCATTCCTAACAACCCAATGCATTCTTTTGCATCAGGTGATATGGTTCCAATTATTGTTTTTGTTCTTTTATTTGCAGTTGCTCTTGCAAAAGTCGGAGATGTTAACAGACCGATTGTTTCATTCTTTGAATCTGTATTTGCTGCAACTATGAAAATTACTGATTGGATTATGTATTTTGCAGCACCAGGTGTTTTTGCATTGACTGCAAGTGCGGTATCTAGTTTTGGTATCGATATTTTCAACAGTATTTCAAAATATTTATTAGTACTATTTATCGGATTTATGCTTCAATTATGTGTTGTTTATCCGTTATTCTTAAGATTTTTCTCAAAAGTAAATATCGTTATGTTATACTCTGCAATCGCAGAGGCTATGATGGTTGCATTCGGGACAGCAAGTTCTTCAGCAACATTGCCTTTAACAATTGCCTGTTGTGAAAAACGAGGAATTTCTCACAAAATTTCAAGTTTCGTGCTTCCGCTTGGAGCGACTTTAAACATGGACGGGACAGCTTTATTACAAACAGTTGCTGTAATCTTTTTAGCACAAGCATATGGTGTTGCACTTACTCCATTCTTAATCATTGAAATCGCATTATTGGCAATCGTTGCATCTTCAACTTGCGCAGGCATTCCTGGGGCAGGCTTAATTACAATTGCGTTAATTCTTAACGGAATGGGATTGAGCCCTGAACAATTAGTCGCAGGTTTCGCATTCTTGTTCACAATTGAAAGAATTACAGATATGATGCGAACATTAGTTAACGTAACATCTGATGCTGTAGTTGTAGCAGCAATCGCTGACAACGAAAACGAAATCAACTATGATTTACTTAACAATCCAGCAGCGTACGAAGATATTGCTTAGACAACAAATTTCATAAACCAAACTTAATATAAACCTTAGAGATGAGAAAGTATTTTCTCATCTTTCTTTTTATCAACAACAACTTTTTTCTGAATTTTATCATTTGGAAAATCAACAAACAACTCTTTACGTAATTTCTCCAAATCATTAATATACATCTGTGTCTCAGATGTGTTTTTAATATAGTCTAATTCTTTTTTAATCTCTTCATTTTTTTTAGTATTGT
>USOK01000121.1 GCA_900556295.1 uncultured bacterium
GGACGGGTTTCGCCTCCTGGGCAGGCTGCATATCCGTTGTGTCTTTTGTATCATTTATGTCGCTCATATCGAATGCCCTTCCGTATTTTAAACGTGTATGTAGGCAAATATATATAAATATTTGCTTATTTATCCTATTAACAATAGGTGCAATTGCTATTTATATCGTTATTTTCTTAATTGCGAATCTAATTGGAATTGACGAAATATTACCAATTGCCGACAATTTTTATGCTATGGACATCATTATGAATACAATCGCATCATACCTTGTTATAATAACTTGGTATTTTGCATTTCCATATTCATTAATTTCTTCATACAAAGAATTAATAAGACCTATGTTAAAAACTTCTCAACAACCGATTTGTGAAAAAGGAGAAGAGTAATGGCAAAAATGTTTGAAGCTTTAAATATTTTATACACTGGTAAAGATGCTATAAACAGGCAAATTTGTTTATTTTCTATCTGTGGAATTATCGGCTTATTGAACGGTTATTTAGCTCTTGGAGAACAAAATCTTAACGAGGTTTTGTTATGGCAGAAAATTCTATTTGGAATTTTAATTCTTATATTCGGATTATTTTTAATTGGGTATGAAACAGTTTTTATGCACACTCGAGAACTTCCTGACATAAATTTTGACATTTTCAAAATTGGAATAAAGAAAATTCCTTTTATTATTTTTCTTATTGGTATTCCATTTGTATTAGTTAGTCTTTTTACAAAATACCAATATACGGCATTTTGTATAGAAACGTTAATTGCAATTCCGTTAACAATGATACAGGCAGGATTTTCTTATAATTACCAAGAAAATGAAATTTTACAATTATTCAAAAAGTATACAGTTAAAGATTACTTTGTATTACTTGTAGAAAGATTATGGATAGTTATAGCGAGTTATATTATAACATTTTTTATTCTATTTGTAATATTTTTCATAGGCGGAACAATTATTGCAATAATGTTTAAAGGCGACACCAGTTCAATAAGTTTTACAATATCATCTCAACAAACAGTTATTGCAAAATTATCAAATTATGTCACAGCAATTTTGTTGACATATATACTTGCAATAGGTGTACTTGTTTGGAATTACGAAGTCGTAAAAATCAACGATAACAAAGCTTAATCCACAACCTGAATTCTGCCATCATCTACAATGTCTACAGGTTCTTTATGTCGTTCCATATAATCTTCTACGCATTTTGTAATATCAAAATCACAAATTCTTTCGGCTTTATCAAACTTTTTCAACATAGTAAATCCGTCATGGCCTTGCGCATAATAATCAACTAGTGCTGTTTTATACATTTTATTAGTACGAGGATTTTTTACATCTATCGGAGTTTCTTTACCATCTTTTGAAACAAAAGAAGCACTTCTTAATTCACCATTTTTGCCAATTTTATATTTTAAACCGGAAACATGAACAATTCCAGGTTTGTTATTCGGATTAACCAAAGATTTTGCAGAAACCTTCAATGCATCTACTATTTCTTTTTCTGTATAATTCGCAACTACCATTTTATTTTTGAATGGAGAAATGTCATCCAACCATCTTGTATCAAGTTTTCCTGGTTCAAAATATCCACGGACTGTTGCAGAACCAAACAGAGCAATATCTGTACCTAATTCTTCTTTCATACAATCGCACATAAAGTTTGCATGTCCATTCGGATCAATAGAAGCATTTTTCGGAGGTGGTGGTGCAGAATTAATTACGCCAACAACTTTCGGTTTACCTAAAATCTGTTCAAACAAATGTCTAACAATCGGACTACGTTTAAAACCTCGAGTGCTTGTAACATTATTTTGAACCTTTTTCATTACTCCGTTATTGCCCCACTCAATGTTCAACACTCCAAAATAATTTCCATCTCGCCCTGCTTGAGTGATAACAACAGGTTCACCGGTTTTAGAATTAAATAAATTTACTCCAGGTTTGACATCTTTTACCAAATTATGCGAATGTCCACCCAAGATAATATCAATTCCGTCAGTATTTTTTGCAATTTGTTGATCATAACCAAAACCTACGTGAGAAAGTAAGATAATCTTATTCACGCCTTGTTTTTTTAGTTTATCAGCTTCTTCCTGGATATCTTTTATCGTATTATCAATATTATCGACTTTTAGTTCATCAAAAATCTTGCTATACTTCAATCTTGAGAATAAATCAACCGGCGCTGCGCCAATAATTCCATATTTAGTGCCATCAACTTCTTGAATATAAGATTTTTTTATTTTCCCATAAAGAGCATTTTCCGGTTTAATATTTACATTGCAAGCAAGCATCTTATACCCCATGTGAGGAATTAATTCTGCAATATGCTCAGGCATATCACATTCATGGTTTCCAACAGCAGAAGCCATTATTCCCATAACATTTTGAGCTTCTACCATAACTTTATTCGCAGGAACTGGTTCTCCAAGCTGAATATCACCTGATGATAATTTCAGCTTGTCAGTGGGAATTGTCGGCGTAAAACTATCAAAGACATTTGACGCAGCAATTGCTCGTTCCATGTTTATTGATTTTCCGTGGAAATCATTAATATAAAAGATGCTAGTCCGATTATTAGGTTCTGTTTTACCGTTCGGCGATTTTTTATCTTGAAGCGCCTGCGCTGTAAAATTCAATTGTGAGCTAAATACGGGCTTTATCATCAAATCAAATTCCCTCTAGTAATAAAAATCATAAAAATATTTTTTGCTATATTAAAAAAAAAGTTTACAAAAGTTTAAAATACTCCAAGTATGAGCAGAGTACAAAAAAGACACCCCTAAAGGTGTCATTTTTATTTCAAATTGATGAGTTATATGTAATTATTTTTCGAGCTCATCCATGGCTTGAAGCTGTTTCTTCTTGTAATTGTGAATTACTGCATCCACTAGAAGTTCATAAGACTTCATATTCTCGATATTCGGAAATTCAGCCTTAAGTTGTTCTCTGACCATTGCTTCCAGCTTACGTTCGTCAGAACTTGATTTCAATTCGTCAACTCCACTAATCATGCTGATATAATCCGCGTTATTTTTGTTGCGGTTCATAAAATTCAACCAGCGTAACTTTGGACTAATTTGTTCGTTCAAAGTTTTTACAATTTTTAGATTTTTCAAACGTTCCAACATGAGTTGACTCCTACCAATTATTTTATTTTTGAATTACCTTCTTTACACTATTGTAAAGTATCCTGAATAAAAAAATTTACTTTTTTACAGAGATTGTTTACAATTCTTTATAATTTGCTAAAATCTGCAATGTGTGTGTATTTCGATTTTAATAAAGTCAATAGAGCAAGTCTGTTTTCCTTAACATTTTCATCTTTATCCATAACAAGTACGTCATTAAAGAATTTTTCAACAGAAGGATTGATTTCTTCCAGTTGTTTCAAATACTTGTCATAGTCTGCATTTTCAGAAACTGTTTCGATTTGAGATAACAGCATGCTCTCAGCTGGTTCTTTAAACAATGCTTTATTAACTGATTTTTTGCTATCTTCTTTTAGAATTCTCAAAACTCTGTTTGCACTTTCAAGCATTGCAGGAGAATTCAACTTAGAAACTGCTTCTACACGTTTGATGTAATCTGCCAAATCTGTAAGCGGATTTTTGCTTGCTACACAAGCTTCCAAAACATTTTTCTGATATTTGTCAGACAAGAAGATGATTAATCTTTGGATAAAGAAATCATAAATTTCTTCCGTAACTTTGCCGGAAACTCTGTTTACGCAAGATCCTGCAGCTTTTTTAACTTTATCGACAAAACCTTCGCCAACTGTTGAAATCGGTAACAAAAGCAATGTTTCGTTTACCAAAGTTGCCAAGTCGATTTTCAAATCGTTTGCAAGAATTGTTCTGATAATACCAAGTGCTGCACGACGAACACCCAATGGGTCAGAAGATCCGGTTGGTTTTTTGCCTTCTGCAAACACTGCACAAATATTGTCCATCTTATCAGCTATACCAACGATTTGACCTTCAAGAGTTTTTGCAATTTCTCCATCTGCATTTAGAGGGAAGTAATGCTCTTTAATACCTTCACAAACATTTTCAGGTTCACCTGAAACTCTTGCATAGTCAGCTCCGATAAAGCCTTGAAGCTCTGTAAATTCAAATACTAATTTAGTTGCCAAATCTGCTTTTGCCAAAAGAGCAGTTCTTTCAACTGTCGGATTATTGCCAACCATAAGTTTTGAAAGCTTAACAAGTCTTTGTGCTTTGTCATACATTGAGCCCATGCCTTTTTGGAATGTAATCCCTTTGATATCTTCAACGTAATCAATAAGCGGTTTTTTAGTATCTTCATTAAAGAAGAATACAGCATCATCAAGACGAGCTTTAATTACTCTAACGTTTCCGGCTGCAACGTTTTCAAAGTTTTTACCTAAATAATTTGTCATTGTGATAAATTTATTTATTAATTTTCCGTCTTTATACAAGGCAAAATATCTTTGGTGAACAGCCATTACTGTAACAACCAATTCTTCCGGAAGTTTCAAATACTCTGTTGAAAATTCGCAAACCGCCGGAACAGGATATTCCGTAATAAATGTAACTTCTTCCAACAAATCATCAGTGTAATATGGCTCTGCACCAAGTTTTGCAGCTTCTTCTTTGGCTCTTTCGATAATTAATTGTTTTCTTTCATCTTGATTAACGATTACGTTGTGTTTACGAAGAATTTCAATATAATCATCAGGACTTGTTATAACAGCTTCTTTTTCCTCAGCAAATCTGTGTCCACGAGTTACGTTAGAACTTTCTCTGTCGATGATTTTGATTTTAACTTCTTCGTTATCCAAAATAGAAACAATCCATCTGATTGGACGAGAGAATTTTACTTCGTTTTCAGCCCATCTCATAAAGTGTGAACCTTGAAGTTTCAACACAATTGTCGGAACATTATCTTTCAAAAGTTCAACAATAGATTTTCCTTTGATTACAATTTTTGCGTGAATGTAATCGTTTTCAATATACAAATCTTCCGGAGAAATCCCGTTTTTCTTACAGAAACCTTCGCCGGCTCTTGTCAGATTACCATTTTCATCATAAGCAACTTTTTTGATAGGCCCCTTAACGATTTTTTCTTCATCTTTACTTTGTTTTTCAAGCCCAGAAACGATTACCGCAAGACGTCTTGGAGTTGCATAAACATCAACTTTTTCGAATACAACTTTGTTAGAATTCAAAAAGTTTTCAAAACCTGTTTTTAGCTGCTGAATAGCAGACGGAATAAACTTATAAGGGAGCTCTTCACACCCAACTTCTAATAAATATTTGCTCATAATAATATCC
>USOK01000122.1 GCA_900556295.1 uncultured bacterium
CTTGAAGTTGCTATTATTGATTTAGCGAATTTAACAGAAAATACCTCACTTGTAGAGTTGCAAAACAGAATTGCAAGATTAGAAGGTGGTGCTGTTCAACCTGTGAAAGTTGCAACTTATAAAACTGCTCCGTCACCGGTTATGAAACCTGAAATCGGACACGCAAAACCTGATATTGCGATGCAAAAAGAGGCCGAAAAAGCACAACCGACAGCGACTAAACCTGTTTCACAGGCTCCAACTCACATTTCAAAAACGACAGAGCAAAATGTTCAAGCTGCTCCTCAACCACAGAATACAAGTGAAGACTTTTCTCCAATGCCAAAATCAAAACCGCTTGATAGTGGTGATATTTCTGTTTTGTGGGGACAATTGTTGACTTTAATTCAAAGTCCGCCAACAAGAGCGCTTTTGAAACAGTGGGCAAATCCTGTAAAAATTGCTCCTGATGAAACAATTTTGTCTATGAAAAACGAGATTTTCTTAAATCAGGTTCAAAGTGGGAGCAAAAAACACGCTATTATTGAAGCATTGGATAGTTTGTTTGGACAATCAAATTCAAATGTGGTTGTTCGTCTTCCTCATCCGGATGATACACAAGTGAAGCCTAGTGCAATTTCTGCACAGCCGGTCAGGCAATCTCAGCCCAAACCACAACTAAATCCTTCTCCGGTTATGAAGCCTGTTGAAAAAACTTCTGAAATTGGATCAGAGGAGGTTGAAGAGCTTCGTGAAGAAGTTGCAAAGCCAGTGAAAATAGATTCTGCGTCAAAGATAGAAGCCTCATTGCATTCAGATAATGTTAATATGGTTATGGAACTTTTTGATGGAAAAGTCATTGAATAGGGTAGTAAGTTAGTAAAATATCCGGCTCAAATTGTTGTATATCGCTAATTTTAAAATTCAAACTTTTATTAATATTATCTATTTTTTGAAAAGTAAAACAAGAGAGTGAAGCATTGTCACCAGTGATTTTTGGTGCAATAAAATGATATATTTTATCGGTATATTTTAAGGATGAACCGGCTAAATGCCCGCCACTTTCAATTAAAATACTTTTTATCCCCAGTTCATAAGCTTTTTCAAAAACAAATTCTAAATCCAATTTATCTTCTTTTACCGGAGTTTTTATGAAATTTACTCCTCCTTCAAACATGTCAAGTGTTTCATTGAAAAGATAAATTTCACCATCTTTATAGATTGGAGCTTCAAGATTAGTTTTTAAGGTTCTGTCAAGAATTATTTTTTTTCTGTGAAGCATAGTTGGGTTGTCTGCAAGAATTGTTGTTGATGATGTCATTATTGCATCATAGCGGTTTCTTATTTTTTTTACTTCTTCTCTTGCTAATTTTGAAGTTATCCATTTGGATGAACCACTTTGGGTTGCAGTTTTACCGTCGAGTGTTGTTGCTGTTTTAATAGCAATAAAAGTTTTGTTGAGAGTCATATTTTTTATAAAAATCTCATTTAAGGCTTTGCATTCGTTTCCTAAAACTCCGGATATGACTTCTATTCCTGCTTTTTGAAGTTTTCTAATTCCATTGCCGGCAACTATGGGGTTAACATCTTGCATTCCAATTATAACTTTTTTCAAGCCTCTTTCGATAATCAAATCAGCACATGGTGGAGTTTTTCCATAATGTGAACATGGCTCAAGATTAACAACTAAGGTGCCATCTTTTTCTTCTCCGTTGTGCAATTTTAAAAGAGCATCGCGTTCTGCGTGGTTTTCTCCATATTTGTGATGGTAACCGGTTGATATTTCATTATTGTTTTTATCGAGTACAATACATCCAACAAGAGGGTTTGGGGAAGTTAAACCTTCTCCGTTTTTAGCTAGTGCTATGCATTTTTTCATGTAGTTTTCATAATTCATATTTATATTGTATAATAAATTATGTTATAGTAAATATTTAATTTTAGGAGAAAAACTTATGGATTTGAAGTATATCGGACACAGTGCATTTGAATTCGCACTGAAGGAGCGTTCAATTTTGGTTGACCCATATGTTAGTATAAACCCAAATTATAATTGGCATGAAAGAAATATTACAGATATTTTTGTAACACATGCACATGGAGATCATTTGGGAGAGGCAATTGAAATTGCAAAGGAGAAAGATGCTACAATTACTGCAGCATTTGAACTGGCAAATTATTTGAAGGAGCAGGGTTGTAAGGTTCGTTCAGTTGGATTTGGCGGTTGGATTAATTATGATTGGGGTAGAGTTGTTTTTGTCCCGGCTTTTCATTCGAGTTCTTTGCCTGATGGCAGATACGCTGGAGAGGCTGCCGGTATAATTTTTGATATTGAAGGTGTAAAAATTTATCATGCCGGCGACACTTGTTTAACAAGCGAGATGAAAACATTGAAAGAGCTATATAGACCAAACATTGCGTTATTGCCTGTTGGTGGAAATTACACAATGGATGTTGAGCATGCAGCTGTAGCAGCTGATTGGATTGGTGCGCAAACGGTTATTCCAATGCATTACAATACATTCCCAGAAATCCAAGCTGATTTACAAAGATTTATGCAATTAATGCAAATAAATAATTCAAATTGTGTAATTCTTGATCCGAATAAGGTTAATGGGTAATTAAATACATACATAAAAAAATCGACTGTTTTATGGCAGTCGATTTTTTGTTTATATCATAGTGTAAAATTATGCTTTGTCGCTGTGTCCGCTGTTCATCAAATAGCCGCCTATTAAACCAACTGCAGCTGCAATGCCACCTGCAATCATTGCCATTTTGCCTTTTCCTTCTTTTGGTAAAGCATCTTTGATTTTTTCGAAAGCTTGTTTGATTTCGTCTTTAGCTAAAAGTTCTGTCTTTTTATCAGCTCTTGCTTTGGTAAGTTTTTCTTGTGCTTTTGTTAATGCATCTGCATAACCGTGTTCAGCATTTGCTTCTGTTTTAGCTTTTTCTACAAACTGAGCAATCTTAGCTTTTCTTACTTCATTTTTAGCTTTTGCTAATGCAGAACGTTCTTCTTTTGTTGCATCAAGAAACGCTTTTCTGTCATCTAAAGCTTCTTTTAATTCTTTTTTAGCTGTATTTTTAGCTTCATCTGTTGTTGCTGCTTTTAACTTATCTTGAGCATTTTTTACTTTAGTATTTACATCTGCTAATGTCATTTCATTTTCGCCGATTTTAACTTTCTTTTCATCTAGTTTTTTTTGAGCATCTGTGATTGCCTTGTCTAAATCAGCTTGGTTTTCTAATGTTTGAGCTTGAACTGAATCATATACATCTTTGTTTGCTTTTCCTACTTCACCATTTACGTTTACGTCTTTATATTCAGTTACAGCATCTTGTAATTTTTTAGCAGCTTCTGCATCTTTTTCTGTAACTTCTTTTTTAGTGAAAGTATCAGGTGTTTGTTCAAATACTTGTTCTAAAGTTGGTCTTTTGCCACCTAAAAAGTAACCAGCACCAGCACCTACTGCACCAAGACCTATACCGCCTGCAATTGCACCAGGTAATGCACTGTGTTTTTGAGGTTGTTGTTGAGCATTTGCTCCATTAATTGCGTCTACTGACATAATTCTACCTTTCTTAAAATTTTACACACTTTGTTTGTATATATATTAACACTTAAAGAAAAATTTTTTTGCTTTTTTTACACTATTTTATTAAGAATTGTTACAACGAATTATCTTTGTGTTTATTGAACAATTTCCTTTAAGTAGTAATCTAATAATAGAAAGTGGGTAAATATGGATATACTGTTTATTATTGATAGATTAGAACTAAAATATTTTGAATTTAATAACCTTGTTACTAATTTTTGGATTATTCGTGAATTATTGCAAGAAAATAAAAAAGTTTATATTACAACTATTGACAAACTGTGTTTGAAAAAAGGTATTCCGTATGCTCACTGTTATGAAAGCTATGTAAAAGATGGTAATATTTTTTATGACAAGTCTGAGCAACAAAGAAGGATTAATGATTTTATACTTGTAATGTTTAGACCTGATCCGCCGGTTGATTTGGATTATATCAATGCTACTTACATATTTGATTTTGTTGATAGAAATAAAACACTTATTTTAAATGATCCAAGCGCAATTAGAAACTTCAATGAAAAAATGCATGCTTGTAAATTTTTGGATTTAATGCCTGAAAATATCGTTACTTCATCAAAGGCAGACATTCTTGAATTCTTGAACCAAAATGAAGAAATTGTTTTGAAACCCTTAAATGCTTGCTTTGGCGCAGGTGTTATGACGTTGAAAAAGGGGGATAAAAATACTGCGGTAATTATAAATACAATGACGAAAAACCAAACACAGCAGGTTATGGTTCAAAAATATATTCCAAAAGCTAAATTTGGTGATAAGCGAGTAATGTTTTTGGGCGAAGAAGTTTTGGATGTATGTGTTCAAAAACTTCCATCAAATGATGATTTTAAATTCTGTGAGCACTGTGACAGTAATATTATAAAAGCGATATTAACTCCAGCAGAAAAAGAAAAATTTAAACCAGTTGCTAAAGAGTTAACTAAATTGGGTTTGCCGTTAGTTGGTTTGGATGTGATTGATGAAAAAATTATCGAAATAAACGTAACAAGTCCATGTTATTTCATAAAAGAGGTTAATGGACATTTCAATTGCAATTTGGAAAAGAAAGTTACGGAGTTTATCCTTTCACAGTTGTATACGAAAGTTATTTAGAACTTTGGCAAAGTCCACCGATATCAACGAGTTTTACAAGCGGTTTATGATTCTTGTTTGAACCGATAATTGCGTTCAGGTTGTGTAAATCATTGTGATATAAACCATGTTTTGTAAGTATTGCTTGAAGAAATCCGATAATTATATTTCCTTTTGTGTCTGGCTTAAAACCTGCTTCAGTCATTTTTCCGGCTTTTATACCATATCGCAACAGTTCATTCGATTTAATGTTCGTTGTGTCATATAATTCGTTAAGAAATTCTTTGATTGATTTATAAGTATTTTTAAAATTGATAATTGGACTGGTTTTCTTAGGTAAAGTTTGATATTCAGCTGCCAGGTAGCCGGCTTTCATATCGCCCCAATAAAAATCGCACATAAATCGGCTTTTAATTTTTTTGTTTAGAAATAATCCATGAGCAATCTCCGAAAATGGTCCGTTGTAGTCTGCATCTAGTCCATTTAGCTTGTGTTTGTTATTAAACTTTTTGATAAATAATTTATCTAGAGTCGGATTTTTGCCTTTTTCCCTTAAAAGATAGCCCCGCTGTGTATAACTGCCGCTAACTTTAAGTCTTTTGAAGTTTACCG
>USOK01000123.1 GCA_900556295.1 uncultured bacterium
GTTATACAGAGCTTTTACATCATCAATAGTTAAATTATTCAAATCACTAAGAATTTCCTCTTTAGAATATCCGTCCGGCAAACCTTTGTATAGTTCGGTGTCAAGTTTGTCGAATGCAGATTTTTCAGAAGTTGTGATAGATTCTTTTATCAGATTTTTCGCGTGTTCAAATTCTTCTGGAGTAAAGCGAGGGTTTTCAAGAACTTCTTTAATTCTAAGAGCTTTACTCATATCTTCACTTGCACAGTTTACTGTTGCGCCTATGGAATCAATACCGGCTCCGCAGTTTGTTGTTATCCCACTTTTTGCCATATCTGTTTCAAAAGTTTCTTGATTCCTTAATGCAGAACCTTCATCTAATAGTGCATTAAGAATAAGTGACGCAGAAGGTTTTCCTTTGTAAGTGTCATCTGTGAATATGTTCATTTTTATATTAATATTATTTGTTTTTGAATTTATTGTTGCAACTCGTAAATTGTTTGCAAGATTATATTCTTTCACAGATGACATATTTAGTGCTTCTTTTTTCTCTGTCCCCGTAAAAGATACGCTTTTGTGCCTTTTTGTAATGCTTTCCGGAGTTGCAGTTGATGGGTGGACTACTGTAACTGATGCTTTGTTTACGTCAAGATATTTTTTCGCAGTTTCGACTAAATCTTTAGCGCTCATTGACTTTACAGTTTCTTCAAAAGTGCTTAGAAATTCGGTGTTGTTTTCAAGTATACTTGTCCCGATTAAGTCGTTTGTAGCAAAAGAACGTTCGAATAGCTTTGAAAAATTGTTAAGCATGTGTTTCTTTATAATCTGC
The DNA here is from genome assembly GCA_900556295.1 of uncultured bacterium. Taxonomy (GTDB): domain Bacteria; phylum Cyanobacteriota; class Vampirovibrionia; order Gastranaerophilales; family Gastranaerophilaceae; genus Stercorousia. The sequence continues at coordinate 809 of USOK01000123.1, forward strand.
ATTTCATCATCAGTTGGCGGATTGTTTGCAATGTTACCGATTTCGTTAAAAATTGTCTTTAAGACTTTTTCAGAGTTTTCATCTGAACATTCGGAAGTAACTATGAATGCTCTGCCATCTTGCGAATTTGTACTGATTTTTTCATCTTGAACACTGCTTGACGTGTTTAGTGGTTTTAGTTTCTTATTAATTCTTGAAGTAGATGACATTGAAAGCAGTTCACTCAAAGCTTCTGCGTAAATTCTACCTTTTGTGTCGTTGGAGGCAGGAGCATTAAACCCAACTACAACAGTTGATGCAGTAGCTTTATCTGAGATAATATCTTCCCTTACGGTGTTTTGAATTGGTGTGAATTTTTCCAAATATCTTTGAGCTGGAGCTTGTTTTTTAGATGAAAAATATTTTGAGATAAGCTGGATTGTCTCATCTGGTTTAACATCGCCTGAGATTACTGTAACCATATTGGCAGGATAATAGTTATTGTTATAGTAATTAACAACATCATCTCGAGTCAAGGCGGTAATGTTGTTTGTTGTCCCGCCAATAATGTCCGTTGAGGTCGTTTTTATTCCGTAAAGGTTTTTTAGCATTTTGTTTACGGCTAAATTTTCGGGATTAGACGTAATCATATTGATTTCTGAATTGACGATTCCTTTTTCTTTTTCAAGTTTATCTGTTGCAAATAGTGGGGTTTCAAGCATTGAAGCATGAAGTTTTATTTTATTTTCGAAATCGCTAGAATTTAAAAGGTTTGAGCTGATGTAATAATTTGTTTCTGCAAAGCCTGTTGATGCATTTGTAGAAGCTCCCATTTTGTCGACATTTCTGAAGAAATCGCCTTGTTCAAGCCCTTCTGAACCATTAAACAAATTATGTTCAATATAGTGGCTAATACCTCTAATTTGATCCGGTTCATTCATAGAACCGGTATTTACATAAGTTCTAAGTACAGTTTCCCCCTCCTGAGGTACAATAATTATTTTTTGACCGTTTGCAAGTTTGTAACAGTACGCTTTTGTGTTATATGGAAAATCTATTTCACCTGTCTTGGTATAAGTCATAGGTGTTTTTACCGAATAATCTGGACGAATATTCGATAATTCTTTTACCTGTGGATTGGTCTGATTTGTTTCAGATCCTTTAAAAACAGGTTTTTGTATTTTTACATAATTATTAACACTATTGATTGAACCAATTCTATACACATGTATATAAAAACATGAATATAGAAAAAATTGCTATATTTTTTCGTATTAATTTAATATTATTTAAAAATTGTTTGATCTCTATCTGGTCCTACACTTACAATAGAAATTGGAATTTCTAGTAATTCTTCCAGTCTTGCAAGGTATTTTTTTGCATTTTCAGGAAGCTTTTCATACTCTTTAATACCTGTAATATCTTGATTCCAACCTTTATGAGTTTCGTAAATAGGTTCTAAATATTTGTGAATAAACACATCTGTTGGATAGCTTGTATAAATTTTTCCATCACGAGTATCTTTGTAAGCTGTACAAACTTTGATTTCGCTAAATGTGTCAAATACGTCAATTTTAGTAAGTGCAATCGATGTTAAACCGCCAACCAATACGGCGTATTTCATTATTACAGCGTCAAACCAGCCGCAACGACGAGGTCGTCCTGTTGTTACGCCAAATTCGTGACCAATTTCCCTGATTTTTACACCTGTTTCGTCAGTTAATTCAGAAACAAAAGGTCCTTCTCCAACCCTTGTTACATAAGCTTTGGCAACACCAATAACTTCATCAATCATTGTCGGTCCATAACCTGAACCGGTAGATGCTCCTCCGCCGATTGGGTTCGAAGAGGTTACAAAAGGATATGTCCCGTAGTCAATGTCAAGCATTACGCCTTGAGCGCCTTCAAAAAGAACCGTTTTTTTAGCTCGTTTTGCATCTTCCAAAACTTTTTGCCAATCAAAACACACATAAGGTCTGAAAATTTCTGCATATTTTTTGCATAATGCCAAAACTTCATCTTTAGTGTATGTTTTTAATCCATAAACTTCTTTAAGTGTTTTATTTTTAATAGGCAAAATAATATCTAATTTTTCTGAAAGTTCTGTGGAATATAAATCTTGGACTTTTAACCCGATACGAGCCATTTTGTCGGTATAAGTCGGTCCAATTCCCTTTTTAGTTGTTCCGATTTTTCCTTTTTTTGCGGTATCTTCACTGTAGCCATCAACTTCTGTGTGATAAGGCATTGTAATTGACGCTAAAGGATTGATTTTTAATCCGGAAATGTCAATACCTTCTTTAATAAGTCCTTGAACTTCTTCTTCAAAATATTCAGGCAGAATTACAGTACCTGCGCCGATGAAGCAAGTTTTACCTTTGTATAAAATTCCGGATGGAATAAGGTGAAATTTGAATGTTTTGTTGTGAGCAACAACCGTATGTCCTGCATTACAACCTCCTTGATATCTGATAATTAAATCAGCGTTACTTGCTAACAAGTCAGTAATCTTTGCTTTTCCTTCGTCACCCCATTGTGCACCAACAACAACTCTGTTCATATCCCTATCCTTTCAAAATTTAGTCAATTACTGATTTATTCTAGCACAAAAAGAAAAATTTTCAGCTTATTCGCAAAATTATCCTTTTTTGTTATCTTGATAGGCTCTTTGGGGGTTATATTTTGAGGTATGATTTATAAATTTTTTGATAATATTTGAGAAAGTCTTGGCAGTACCTCAAAAACATCGCCAACAAATCCATAATCTGCATGTTCAAATATTGGAGCGTTTTTATCAGTATTGATTGCGATAATTTTATCACTGTCTTGCATGCCGACTAGATGTTGAATAGCTCCAGAGATTCCGCAAGCTATGTATAGCTTTGGAGTAACTGTTTTTCCTGTTTGACCGATTTGGATGTCAACTGGAGCAAGGCCAATGTCTACTGCGCCTCTTGTTGCTCCAACGCATGCACCAATTTCTTTTGCAAAATTCTTCAGAAGAGCAAAACCTACTTCGTTTTTTAGCCCTTTCCCGCCTGCAACAATAATTTTAGCACTATCGAGTTCGTTAATTGTTGATTTTAAGTTTTGCTCAAATTCAATAAACTCAACTTTTTTGCTAATATTTTCAATTTCAGGTTTTTTGTATATGAATTCAGTATTCTTGCGGATATTTTCTTGCATTGGTTTGAAAACTTTTGGTCTAACAGTAGCCATTTGTGGTAAAGTCTTACAAAGAATTGTAGCCATTAATTTCCCGCCAAATGTTGGACGTGTTGCAGCCAGTTTGCCGTTATCATTTATGTCTAAGTCTGTACAGTCTGCAGTTAGTCCTGTATGCAATGAAGCGGCAATTCTTGGTGCTAAATCTCGGCCTTGTGTTGTTGCCCCGATAAGGATTATTTCTGGTTTTATTTCTTTTATAATATCAATTGCAACTTTAGAATAAAGTTCGTTTGAATAATGCGTAAAACGATTGTTTTCGGCGATATAAACCTTATCAAACCCTGAATTTTGGAAAGCTTCGCTATAATTTACAGCCAAATCATTTTTACAAATTAAAAGCGCTGAAATAGTTGCATTATCTAATTTTTTAGCTAATTCTTGTGCTTTGTTTGCGAGTTCAAAAAGCACGGTGTGCAGGTAATAATCTCTATTTACTTGTGCATAAAGCATTATTTCAGCCATTTTATATTTCTCCAAATTCTTTTATTTTGTCTGCTATAGCTTCAATACTGTTTTCAAATTTGCATGCTTCCCTGTTTTTTAATGGTCTAAACGCTTTACTTACAAATGTTGGAGAACCTTTAATACCAGTATCTTCTGGAGTTAGGCCAATATCTTCCATCGAAAAAGTTTCAATATTTGCTTTCTGAGCGTTAATACAACCGTTTATATTAGGACGAGTTACGTTGTTACTGCTTTTGAGGGAACAAATTAGTGCCGGAAATTCTACTCTTACTGTTTCTAATCCATTTTCTAATTCTCTAACACAATAGGCGAATCTGCCGTCACAGCGATTTATTTCTTTTGTGTATGTGACTTGTGGAATATTTAATTGTTCTGCGAGTTCAGGGGCTGTTTGTGCTGTGTCGCCGTCAACTGCAAATTGCCCGCAAAGAATTAAGTCAAATTCTGGTATTTTTGATTTAATTGCAGATGCAAGGGTTTTGGCTGTAGCGTATGTATCAGCACCTGCAAATTTTTTATCAGAAATTAAAATACCCTTGTCACAGCCAACTGCAATTGCTTTTCTTAAAATTGTTTCAGCTTGAGTCGGCCCCATTGTTAAGACAGTTATTTCAACATCTTTAAGCTCTTTTTTTAGTTGAAGGGCTTTTTCTATCGCGTAAACATCAAAAGGGTTGGTGACACTTTCTACACCTTCCCTTTGAATTGTATTATTTTCTGTCCATTTGATATCTGTTGTATCTGGGACTTGTTT